>JAPOOT010000025.1 GCA_026713285.1 Gemmatimonadota bacterium
AAGTCGATGACGCCGACCACAATAAAAGGCGGACTCGGTCAGAGCTACTCATTTTCGATGGGAAACCAGACGACGGTTTTCGACCGCCCGTTCGGGATGTTGGGAAGCGTGAGTTACAATCGAAACATTTCGGCGTACGAGAACGGCGTTTCCGGTATATGGAAACGCGTGTCCAGGGAATCCGAGGGGCTGAACAGAGAGCGGTTCGCCACGGACATGAGCGGTTCCGAAGAGGCGCTCTGGGGCGGACTATTAAACGCCACCTACCAGCCGAGCATCACGCACGAAATCGGCGCCAATGTGCTCTACAATCGCAGCGGTGAGAAGCTGTCCAGGTTTCAGACCGGCGCCTGGCCTTCCTCCCTGCCCGGCGACAACGTTCGGTACGAGACCCGCGTGCTGTCCTTTATCGAGCGTGAAATGCGTTCCCTGCAGTTCCGCGGCAAACATGTCCTTCCGTCCGTATCCAACATGGAAATCGAGTGGACCGGCGCTTTCATCAGGTCCACGCAGGACGAACCGGACCTGCGCTACTTTACCAACGAGTTCCAGACGGTCGACGCGGCCGGCGAAGGAACTCCCGAAGTGGACAGCTATACCATCGCGCTCTCGAACTACGCGGCACCGACGCGATACTTCAGGAATCTGGAAGAATCGAACAGGGACTTCAGGCTGGACCTGACGCTGCCTTTCTCCCAGTGGTCCGGACAGACCGCTCGCCTCAAGGTAGGCGGCGCATACCTGGACAAGGACCACACCTTCCGCGAGAGACGCTTTTCCTTCTTCCAGGACGACTTGCAGTACAGGAACGATCCATCAGTCTTCTTTTCCTCCGATCGCACCGGGATACTGCCGGCCGAGCTCCAAACCACCCCCGGCTTTACCCGGTTCGGGAATTTCGTGTCCGAGGATTCCAAACTCAGAAACAATTACGACGGTGATCAGCAAATCGGCGCCGGTTACCTGATGCTGGATCTGCCGCTCAGCAGGCAACTCAAGGTCGTTGGCGGCGTCCGCTACGAGTCCACCCTGCTGGACGTGACCAGCCACGACGCTTTGCTTTCGCCAGGCAGCCTGGACGAGAAGGACTGGCTGCCGTCGATGAACGTGGTGTACCAGGTCGTGGACGACATGAATGTACGAGGCGCTTTCAGCCGTACCCTGGCCAGACCTTCGTTCCGCGAACTTGCGCCGTTCGCTTCCTTTCTCTTCGTCGGCGACTACACTTTCGTCGGCAACAGCGAGTTGAAGCGAACCCTTATCGAGAATTACGATCTCCGCTGGGAGTGGTTTTCACGGCCCGGCGAGATATACGCCCTCAGCTATTTTTACAAAAAATTCGAAAACCCGATCGAGCGCGTGATTGTAACCACGAACGGCGAAATCCAGTTTCAGAATGTCGACAATGCATATGTTACGGGCGTGGAAATGGAATTCCGGAAGCAGCTCGACCAGGTCCATCCGTTTTTGAGCAACTTCCAGATCGGCGGAAATCTCTCCCTGGTCAGGTCCCAGGTGGATATCGCGCAGTCGGAACTCGCCATTATTCGAGCTCTCGATCCAACCGCCGGGGACTCCCGAAAATTGCAGGGCCAGTCACCCTACGTGGTAAATATCGATGTCATGTACGACAACCTCGATACCGGGACCCTGGTCAGCGTTCATTACAACGTGTTTGGCGAAAGACTGGCCGAGGTCAGCACGGGCGGAACGCCGAACGCCTTCGAACAGCCCGCGGGCATGCTCGATTTCACGGGCTCGCAGCGGCTAGGAGACCGGGTGACGCTGAAGTTCTCGGCCAAGAACCTCCTCGATCCCGACATCAAGAAAGTCCATCCCTTCAACAACGCGGAGTTCATCCGCAGCCTCTACAAGCGGGGAAGAACGTTTACCCTGGGTCTCTCATACGGGATATAGCGCAGAATGACGACTTGCGGGGACGCTCGACCTTTTCAATCTCAACTGCCAGCTCAATTAAGGAGGAGTAGTATGTTTCGGCGGAATGCCATCGTTGCAATTTTGGTATCGTTGTTTTTTCCAGTCCTCGCAGAAGCACAATCCAACCCGGTTGTCACAGTCACGGACTCGGACATCATGGGCAACGTGACCTTCACGTCGAACAACACGTACCTGCTCTCGGGCCTGGTGTTCGTGGAGGATGGCGAGACGCTGACGATCGAACCCGGCACGGTGATCAAGGCGCGTCCGGCGGACGCCGACGGTGTGGTCTCGGCATTGATTGTAGCGCGCGGCGGGAAGATCTTTGCCGACGGTACGGCGATGGATCCCATCATCTTCACGGCCGAGGCCGACGATGTGGACGATCCGGACGACATCCTGCTCACCTCGGAAGCGGCCTCGCGGGGGTTGTGGGGCGGCGTGATCATCCTGGGCAAGGCATCGATCAACGCGGCCACGGGCGTGAACAACATAGAAGGCATAGACACGACTGAGCCGCGGGGTATCTACGGCGGCGGCTCGTTTCCTGACGATAACGACAACTCGGGCGTGTTTCGCTACGTGTCGATCCGCCACGGCGGCGCGCGGATCGGAGCGGACAACGAGATCAACGGTCTGACGATGGGCGGCGTGGGCCGTGGCACGACGATAGAGCACGTGGAGGTGTTCTACAACCAGGACGACGGGTTCGAGTGGTTCGGGGGCACGGTTAATACGCGCTACCTGGTGTCGGCCTTTGCCGGCGACGACAGCTTCGACTACGACGAGGGCTTCCGCGGTGAGCACCAGTTCTGGTTCTCTATCCAGGATCCAGCCGTCGGCGATCATGCCGGCGAGCACGACGGCGGCACGAAGCCCGAGGATGGCAGACCGTACGCCAGTCCCACGATCCTGAACGCCACGTACATTGGGCGGGGCGCTTCCTCGACGGGGGGCAAGGCGAACAACGCCCTGATCTTCCGCGACAACGCGGGGGGCATGTATTTCAACAGCATCTTCACCGAGTTCCAGGGCCGGATGCTGTCGATCGAGGACATCGAGAGCAATCAGG
>JAPOOT010000024.1 GCA_026713285.1 Gemmatimonadota bacterium
CCATTCCTCATGATCCAGCCCATTCGGCGGGTTCGATACAGCAGGTTGCCCCAATGTACGTATTTGCCATTTATACTCGAAGAGACTGTTCGCATCAGTTCAATGAGCTTTTCGTTATCAGAACTGACCTTGGCGATCAGTATCTTGAGATCAGGTGGCGATTTAGGGATTTTCATCGTTAGTTGCAGGTGATATGCAGATGTGGTTCCTACCTGACAATCTAATACTAATCGATGTAAATTTAGTAAATAACGTCCTGGCGACAGTGATTTTGACGGTACAAGTACCCGTTACAAAGTCTCGATATTCTTTCATCTTATCGACCGCAGTAAAGTCAACACTGAAGATAATACTAAATTAGTAGAAATTCGCCCGACCGAATTACCCCCATCGCCCGGCTCAATTGCAGGAGACGCATGATTTTGAAAATGAACCCCTTGATGCTATGCATTCTTCTCATGAGTGTCGGCCATGCCCATGATCTTTTCGGACAGGACACAGGCCAGCGTGTTCGCGTGACCGCCGAAGACTACGTAGTCGTAGGGACCGTGACGTCAACGAGCGGGAACGGCTTCGACATCAACCTGCAGGATGGCGGGTCTCATTCCGTCATGTACCGCGACATCGCCAGGATGGAACGCAGTCTGGGAATCCGAACGTACAAGAAACGAGGCCTCCTCATCGGATTTGGCGCCGGCGCCGTGGTCGGCGAATTCATAAAAAAAGAATCATGGTCCTCCGTCCGGGTATCGTCCGCCGTTGGACGGCTGCGAATCGACCCCATGGTCGACGTGGTTCTTGCGCGGAACCGGAATCCCGGAATCGTCGTGGGAGCTCGTGTCACGTTCAGACTGGAAGACTACATCTCTGATCCGTAACGTCCGCGCCCGAATTCCTGGCGGTGGCTGGAGCGTTACCCAATCATGGCTTCAGTGAAATAGAACTTCAATATATCAAGCATTCCGTCGGCATGCTCGCGAGGGTCGTCGAAGAGGACGAACATGGCGCATTCTTCGGCTGAAGGGTGTCGACGGGTTTTTAAAGGTCACCCCTCCACGATATGCCGGCACAGCCGCTGGCCCCGCGCGGACAGCCGATCGTAATGCTGCCTCGGCAGGGATTTCTCCTCTACGGCCCGAAACCACGGCGCGTGGTAGCCTACGCTCGTCATCGGCCGTTTCATGTCCGAGTTGTTCGCCGTGCCCCCGTGCCAGCAGCGCACGTCGCGGATGATGGCCGTGTTCGCCGGCGCGCACAGGTGGTTCGTGCGCATCCATTCCGGTTCCTCTTCCAGCGAGGGAATCGGCGCGTGAGACCGGTGGGTGCCGGGTATGAACCGGATGGCGCCGTTTTCCACGGTGAAATCCACCATGGTGAAGTTGATTACGATAAAGGGCGCCGGGACGTCCCGGAGGCTGACCCGCCCCTGGGGATCATTGAAAATGTCCTCTTTCCGGTCGGAGTGCAGGTGCTGGATCTTCGCGCCAGGCAGGGAATAGTCGCCCCCGGCGCCGGTGCAGGTATAGTCGTCGCTACGCCAGATAGTATCTAATATCGGCAGTGTTGTCGGCAAGTCGATCAGGATGCACCACGCCCAGTTGTGGAGCTGACTGCCGAAAGAATGACGCGCGAACCCCCGGTTCATTTTTTCACGCCCGAATTCGGCTTCCTGCTCCTGCATGACACGCTCGGCCCCCGATCGGTTCAGCGCGAACTGTTCCTCGTCCATGGGGTCGGTTATGCAGACGAACCCGTCACGGTGGAAGATGGCGGCGGCGCGCTCGATTTCGCTCGCTTCGACTATCTCGGCCTTTAGCATGGTTATTCCCTTGATTGGGTAGCCAAGGCGGCGGTCCGGATACATGGCCGTTTCTTCAGGTCATGCAGGCCACGCGATCAGCAATACTTCACTCCCCGGCGATTCACCCGGACCGAGACGCGTACTCGTTGCGTCGATTCCATCCCGGATATTGTTCTTCCAGCGCCGCGAGGGTCTGTTCAGTGTAGTATGGGTGGCCGGCAGGTGGGAAGCGGAACAGTTCGCGTTCCCTGGCGGAAATGGATCCGATGAATTCCCGAAAGTGTTTATCCTTGCCGGCATCCGTGTAGTGCAGCACGCCCTCCCAGTAGTGGTCCGCTCGGCCGAATGCGAATTTCCATACGTATCGCTGCCCCTGGCTTCGCGCATAGTCGCTTGCGGCATGCTGCGTGTAGTTGTGAAAAATGCACACCGAACCCGCAGGCGCCACCATGGCTTCCGCTTTGCTAAGGTCCAGATTGTCTTTGTTGGCGATAAAAAGCGTCGGGGCCTGGTCGGCGTCGACATCTTCGAGATAGAACCAGAAATTGAGCTGTGCGTGGGTGTGGTCCGTTGCCGACGGCGGCAGCAACGAATTGTTGCCGTTGTCGATATGACTCTTGCCGCGATTACCCTTGAAGCCCGGATACCGGACGAGCGCAAGGCCCGGCCGATAGTGAATATGTTCCGTTTCAAGCCAGCGTTGCGCGAAGTGTATGGCTTCCGGATTGATGATGGCGTGGTTCAGGCACTGTTCCGAATAA
>JAPOOT010000146.1 GCA_026713285.1 Gemmatimonadota bacterium
ACATTAGCGCAAAATAGACCGGCGAAGGCCGCAATGCAATAGAAAAATAACCTCGCTTTTACCATGGATTCGGCATGCTGCCGTCCGCAACAACGGGGATAAAACAATGGCCGGATCGGCCCGTCGGTCAGTATATTCAAACCCTGTTTCGTTACGCGACGCCTGAACGCCCGGTTCTGTCATGCCGGGCAGACAAGGAAGCCGATCCCACCCGATGCCAGCCGACTCGTCACACGATGCCCGCTCCCCGCGCACCGCGACCGGACTGACTCCCCGCGTACTGATCCTGGGGGGCGTTCTGGCCGTATTCATCGCCGTCTGGACGCCCCACACCAATTACGTGATGCATGGCCCGAGGCTCACCCTGAGCCATATCTCTATCGCGGCCCTGGTTTCCTTTCTCATGGTGATCTTCTGTATGCAGATCCCCCTTCGCAGGTGGCGGCCCGCACAGGCGTTCACCGCGAGCGAACTGGCCGTGCTGTTCGTCTTCTGCCTCGTCTCGTCGACGATTCCGGGCAAGGCTTTCGTGGACTACTTTATCGGAATCCTCGCCTCGCCTTACTATTACGTCACGCCGGAGAACCGGTGGGCGGATACCTTCTTTCCCCATCTGCCCGGATGGCTGGTCGTCCGGGACGACCTGGGGGCCGCGACCGGGTTCTACGAAGGCGCCGGCCAGAGCATCATCCTGTGGGTCGAATGGATCGTTCCCCTGTTCTGGTGGATGTGCATGCTGGCGGCGCTGTTCGTGGTCATGGCCTGCATTTCGGTGATCTTCCGCAAGCAGTGGGTCGAGCACGAGCGGTTGTCCTTTCCCGCGGTCCAGATACCCACGATGCTCATCAGGGAGACGACCCGGGGCGGTCTGATACCGGGGTTGGTGACGAACCGGTACTTCCAGGTGGGATTCGGGGTCACCTTCGCCCTGCTGGCGTGGAACTGCCTCGCTTATTTCGGCACATTCCCCGCCATTCCCGTCGGCGCCGCTTTTCGGACGGAGATTCAACTGGCGCCTTCCGTTCCCCCGACCCAGGTGCAGTTCAACCTCTTCATGATGTGCTTCGCCTATTTCGCCGACCTGAAGGTGCTGTTCAGCATCTGGTTTTTCCACCTGCTCGCCCTGCTGGAGATCAGTCTGCTCAACCAGTTGGGCGTATCGGCGTCCGGCGTGGCGGGCGGCTCGCAGTTCATCGTGAAGACGGAGCATTTCGGCGGGTTCTGGGTATTCGTCCTGTGGGGCATATGGATCGGCAGAAACCACTTGAAGGCGGTCTGGCGCAAGGCCCTGGGAAGCGCGCCGGAGGTCGACGACTCCATGGAACTGCTGTCCTATCGCACGGCTGCGTTGGGACTGGCCGCCGGCCTGTGCTATTTGCTTTTCTGGCTTAACAGCATGGGCATGTCGGTCGACGTGGCCGTCCTCTTCCTCCTGATCACGCTCGCGCTCTACGTCGGCGTTACCCGCATCGTCGCCGAGACGGGGCTCGTTTTCCTCGATCTGCCGGTCAACTCGAACGAAATGACGGTGGCCGTCATCGGTTCGAGCAACCTGTCGCCTTCGAACCTCACGTCCCTCGGACTGACCCACGCCATCTCCCACAACCACCGGGGCATCGGCCTGTCTTCGCTGATTCACGGCGTGAAGGCCTCCGAAGGCTTCGCCCGGTCGAGGAAAGGACTGTTCGCCGCGGTGTGCGTATTGCTTGCGCTCACGTTCATCGTTACGAACGGCTACACCATATACGCCGGAGCGACCGGTACCGGGGCCCATGATTTCGCGCCGCTTCGGGCCGATAACTTCTACGACCAGCTGGCCACCTGGTTCAACAATCCCTACACCCTGTCCTACGAGGAAATCTATTTCCTGCTCCTGGGTGCGGTCATTACCTGCGGTCTCCTGTTCATGCAGTACCATTTCGCCGGCTGGCCCTTCCATCCCATCGGATACATCGTGGCCTACGCCGACATCATCAACTTCGAAATCACGTCGATCTTCATGATCTGGCTGATCAAGGTGCTGCTGCTGAGGCTGGGCGGGTTCGATATGTACCGGAGGATGCAGCCTGCCGTGATCGGCGTGCTGCTGGGCTACGCGGCGGGGGTGACCCTGTCCCTTGCCGTCGATGTCATCTGGTTTCCCGGCCAGGGGCACAACGTGCACAACTGGTAGCATGCCCGGGTATCGGCACCCGCCGGAATATCCCGCTAAAATATCTCGGCGATATGGGGGGTGTCGGGGAAATACACTGTATCGACGACGTAGGCGGCCAGGACCCCGACCGCATAACCCACGAGAATCCCAAGGAACAGAGGCTGGGCCTTCCGGTACAACCCGACGCCGCCGACACGGAGGAGGATGACCTGCACGAGCCATGCGACGAAGAGGGTGAAGACAACCCCTCGGATGGGTCCCGATGCGCCGATGGCGAATCCGATGGGATTGAGCGGCCACCAGTAGAAGAGGTACCTGCCCAGCGCCAGCAGCGTGCTGATGGCCATACCCGCCGCGAGGAAAAGGATTTCGAGGGTGGAGATCTGCGTGGCGTTCTTCATCCACTTCACCACCAGGTCGAAGAACAGGTTCCCCGTGTTGCGCAGGTTGATGTGGAGGTTGTCCGCCCCTTCCGCGTAACCGGAATAGACGACGTATCCCGTCGAGATCGCCGTCCCGGCAACAAAAGCGAGGCATATCAGCAGGAAGAGCCGTCCCCGGTTCTCCCCGAGATAGTCGCGCCACCAGGCGACGTGGGAAAGACCGACCATGGTAAAGGTGCGCCAGTTACGCGCGAAGGCGTTGGTCAGTCCCAGACCGGTCAGCGTCGACCCCGAAAGGCTGGCCGAACCCACCATCCCCACCGTGAAAGCGTGGGCGTTAATGGGCAGGTCGAGATTGATCAGGCCCGCCTCGGCGAGGACGCGGGCAATGCCGAAATAGAATACCAGGAGGAAGAAAAGAAAGAGCATGGCGACGGGGATGGAGAATCCGATGGCGCTGAGCCAGGCGGTCATGAAGAGCACGCCCAGGACCAGGCCGACGACCGCCGTGCGGTAGGAGAACAGTTCATCTTCGTCCCGCAGGTCGCTCTCCCTTCCGAGGGATTTACG
>JAPOOT010000023.1 GCA_026713285.1 Gemmatimonadota bacterium
GGGCGAGTCCAGGCGTGATGGCTTCGTAGCGCCATACGCCTTCGTTACGGAAACTCTCCGCCGTGTCGCGTTCCAGCTTGATCCCCTCGAGCGTGACGCCGAAGGTGGCCATTTCCGTGACCGTGTCAGTTCGTTCCGGGACCTTCGGTACATTCCAGGTCTGGAACACGGTCTGGATCGTGTTCGGATTGCCGCCGTTAGGAAACGTGCCGGTGGCATGGCCGGGGATGCCGTTGGTGTAGTACTCGGTGACCTCGCCCAGATCCTGCGTGGTCAGTTCCGGGGCCGCGACCGGGTCGTTATCGCAGGACCAGCCGGTTCTTGAGGAGAAGTCGCCGAGGAGGGTGCCGTCGTTTGGGTCCTGGCCAGGGACCCAGATCTCTACCAGCACGGAATCCATGGCGGTGGTGTCGCTGTTCCGGGCGGTTACCTCGAATGCAAGGAGTTCGCTGGAGTCCACGGTCGGTGCGGTGAACGATGGGGTGAGCGAGTCGGTCGGTTCCAGCGTCACTGTCGTCCCGGCGGTCTGATTCCATGTAGTGGATGAGGCTTCTCCTTCGGTGACGGTGGCGGACAGGGTGACCTGGATGCCGGGGATCACGACCCGGCCGTAGCCGGCTTCGATGGTGAGGGGACCGGATGGTGCCGGCGTGGTGCCGGTGGGCGGCGGTGGAGACGGTGGATCGGCGGGTTCGGGGCCATCCGATCCTCCGCCTCCTCCGCCGCAGGCAGTCAGGAGGGCGAGCACGGCAAGTCCAAGATGGCGTGAAGTCATGCATGCTCCGGCTCAGAGGGGCATTGATGATACCTAATCCATCCTCAATTCCCCCTTTCCGCCACAACCATCAACTTCCTCCGGTAAATGCCGATGGAATGGTCCTTGAGAAACTTTCGCAGCGGCCATTTCTTGACCCCGAAACCATACAGCCGCCGGAACAGGCCGACCGCATAGAGGCGTTTGACCTGGGCGTAGGCCCCTGGAGGGCAATTGGTCAGGTAGCGCATGTCGCCGCAGTGGAGGTATCCCCCGAACGCCGTCCGCAGCCATGAAGCGAGCCAACCGGTCGCTGGCGAGACTATGGGGATGTGCGCTTTCGATACCAGGCGAAGGAGCCACGCGATCAGCGCAACGGACTCGCTCGAAGGCGGCAGCATCGTGACGCAATCCGCCGAATTGACCAGGCGGTAGATCGGCGTCCTGATTTCGGCGATCCAATCGTCATCCCCGACTCGCGGCGCCCCGAAACTGTAGCAGGCCGCGATGCCGCCCGGATACGCCAGTTTCTTGGCGGCCACGGTCGCCACCGCTCCACCGAGGCTGTGTCCCGTCACGTAGAGCGGCTTGTCCGCGTGCGCCGGGTCGTTGATTGCTTCCTCAACCATCGACCGAACGTTCTCGAAGGCGTCGTAGAAGCCGGAATGCATTTGCCCGCCCGATTCGCAGGCTCGCTTGTTGGCCCTCACGTCCGACTTGATATCCCGGATGCTCATCGCTTCGGTCCCCCGGAACGCCAGCGCAATGAAGTGCTCGCCGGAAACCAGTATGGCCTGGGTCCCGCCCCGATCGAACGTTGCCGAGAGTTCCAGCCTCAGTGAATCCAGCGAGTCCTCGAGCATGCGCCGTTCGCCCTCGGGGTCGTACGCCACGTTGTCAATGAGCTTCAGAAGGGACGCCCTGCGGCCGTCGTCGATCAGACTTGCGATGTTCTCGAGGAACCACTCCTTCTGATCTGCGCTGGAAAAGAGGGGATTGAATCTGAGGTAGGCCAACTCCGACAGGCACGCCATGAGCCAGGCGGTTCGGTCGCTGTAGGCCTGGCGGTAGGTTGGGAGCGGTCTGTCTAGCAAGGTGATCGCCCGGGATTGTTCGCTTTTGGTGATGGACATGGTCTTGTTGTTCTACGAAATTGGAGCTTGCCGCCTGCCGATCCATGCGAACGGCGGCCTTCGTTTCGCACTTCGCGAAAGTCCAGCACAGGATGTACGGACTGGCCACAAGCAAATCTGGGCAAAATTGCCAGAAATGAAAGACAATCCCGGGGATCAGGGATAACGCTCTCCTACAACGTTCGCGAGAAGGAAGAGGTTGCGGCACTGTACGAAACCGCGCTTGCCGCCGGCGCGCGAGGGATACGGGA
>JAPOOT010000312.1 GCA_026713285.1 Gemmatimonadota bacterium
ATGGACGGGGTGCTGGACGAGGGCATATGGCAGAACGCCCTGGCGGCCAGCGGTTTCACCCAGCAGCGTCCCGACGAAGGGCAGCCCTCGTCCGAGCGGACCGAGGTGCGGGTCCTCTACGACGAGCAGACCCTGTACATCGGCGTATGGGCTTACGACTCGGACCCTTCCCGGATCATCGCCACCCAGATGGCCCGGGACGGCGACCTGGCCGACGACGACTACTTCCAGATTATCCTGGATACGTATATGGACCGGCAGAACGGCATTCTCTTCGCCACCAATCCCGACGGCGCCCGCTATGACGCCCAGGTCCGCAACGAAGGCCGGTCAGAGGGCCGCTTCAATACCAACGTCCTGACGGACTGGAACGGCGTGTGGGACGTATACACCTCCCGGAACGAAGAGGGGTGGTACGCCGAGATGGCCATTCCCTGGAGCACGCTGCGCTTTGAAACCGGCGATGATGTCAATTTCGGTATAAACCTGGAGCGCCAGATCCGCCGCCGCAACGAACAGGCCTTCTGGGCGCCCGTCATCCGGCCTTTCAACATCTCCCAGGTGTCGGTTGCCGGGACCCTGTCGGGCATGAACCTTACGCGGCACGACCACCGCTACCTGCAGGTCACCCCCTATTCCCTGGGCGGCGCAACCTGGACGTTCCAGCCCGGGACGACCGAACGGGACGACGACTTCGACGGCGGGGTGGACGTAAAGTACGGCCTGACCAACAACCTGTCGCTCGACCTGACGTACAACACGGACTTCTCCCAGGTGGAAGTGGACGACGCGCAGGTCAACCTCACCCAGTTCAACCTGTTCTTTCCCGAAAAGCGCGCTTTTTTCCTCGAGAACGCCGGCCTGTTCCGCTTCGGCGTGGCCCGGGAGACGGAGTTGTTCTACAGCCGGAACGTCGGCCTGGTGCGCGACGCAGGCGGAACCTTGAGACAGGTGCCGATAACCGGCGGCGGCCGCCTGACCGGCAAGGCCGATCGCACGAACCTGGGCTTGCTGCTCATGCGGACGGGTGACGAGCGGTTCGGGGACAACAAGATCGAGGACAATATCTACGCCGTGGCGCGGGTCAGCCAGGACGTGGGCGAGAAATCAAACGTCGGGTTCATTCTGACCAATCAGCGGGTCGGCGGAGGGGACTACAACCGGGCGGCCGGCGCCGATTTCAACCTGGCCATCGGACCGAAGTTTGCCGTTAGCGGTTTCCTGGCGGGAACCACCTACCAGGCAGGAGAGAACAGCGAATCGGGCTTCGCAGGACGGCTGTGGTCGCGCTGGAACGGTCCGCTGTGGCAGTTCGAGGGTCTCTACATGGGCGTGTCCGAGTTCTTCGATCCCGGTATGGGTTTTTTCAGCCGCAGGTCCCTGGCCCGGAATTTCGGCGGGTTTCACGAGGTTTCCGCCCGTGCGTTCTTTACCCCCGAGCCCACAAACAGCATTGTCCGGCGGTATTTTCCCCACGTCGTGCTGTCCGCCACTTTCGGGGACGACGGCACGCAACTGACCCGGCGGGAACACTACCACTGGGAGTTGTTCTTTACAGGGGCGAACAGGCGGGGATCACGCTGGACCGCGCATACCGTCGAATCAGCACGGACACCCGGCCCATCCTGGGCGTCAAGTTGCCGGTGGGGAATTACACCGATGCGTCAACGCGCATGCACTACACGACGAACCTGAGCAAGCCGCTGTTCGCCGACTTTCAGCTTATCCTGGGACAATACATCAACGGCGACCGCCGCTCGCTGAATCTCGAAGGCGGCGTGCGCACCGGGTCGAAGTTCGCGATCGGACCCCGGTACGAGCTGAACGACGTGACGCTCACCGATACCGCCAACATGAAGCGGGAGGTCACCACCCACCTCTTCGGCGTAAGGACCAGCTATTCCTTTTCACCCGATGTGTCGCTCAACGCGCTGGTGCAGTGGGATACCAACCGGGACCGGTTCGTATCGAATTTGCGGTTCAACTACATCATCAGTCCCGGCAGCAATCTTTACATCGTGTACAACGAGAACCGCGACAACGGGGACATGACCGACGCCCTGCTGGGCGACCCGCTGGATCGGACGCTGATCGTCAAACTGGCCTACCTGTTCGATATGTGATGAAATCGCATTTCAGGTCGGATCTTCGCGCGGCCGTGTCCGGGTCGCAACGCGAGGCCAGGTCGTAGCGTGCGGCCAGGTCGCAGCGTGCGGCCGGTTTGCACACGCAGCCGGGTCGCAACGCGCGGCCGGGTCCGCAAACGGTGGCGCCAAAAAGCCTTCCTGCAGTCCGACTCGGGACCACTACATGATCGGGATCACTTCATGAACGTACTCGGCGGAACACTCACAGGATGTTCGACAGACCCCCTTACCGGGTTCTACCGCGACGGCGCATGCAATACCGGGTCGGGCGATGCCGGCGTCCACGCCGTCTGCACGGTTATGACCGAGGAGTTCCTGGTCTTTTCCAAGGCGTCCGGAAACGATCTCAGCACGCCTGTGCCGGCCTTCGGCTTCCAGGGCCTCAAACCCGGCGACCGCTGGTGCGTGTGCGTGAACCGATGGAAAGAGGCCTACGACGCGGGCGTGGCGGCGCCGGTGGTGCTGAGCGCCACCCACATCATGGCCCTGGAGTTCGTGACGCTGGACGAATTGCGGGCCTGTGCGGTGGAAGAGGCCTAGGAAGAACCTAGGAAGAAGCTAGGAAGAGGCGTAGGCTGATCTGTTTTATTTCCTTGATTTTACCGGACGTACTCATTAAATTTGAGCGCTGATTGTTAAAACCGGCATTCTGAAGATACGTTCGTCTGGGAGTACAGCATGGCCAAGAGCAAAAACCGTGACCTCGTAAAACTCAAGAGCACGGAAAGCGCACATTGCTACTACACGAAGAAGAACCGGCGTAATACGACCGCCCGCGTGGAACTCAAGAAATACGATCCCACGCTGCGGCGGCACGTCATGTACCGGGAGACGCGGTAACGGCGTTCCTGGAGGTTTACCCCATGTCAAGAAAATGCAAGTTGACCGGAAAAGGACCCCTGGTCGGCTTCAACATTTCCCACGCCCATAACAAGACCAAGCGGCGTCAATATCCCAATCTCCAGCTGAAGCGTATATACGTGCCCGAACTGGGCCGGACGGTGCGCATCAGGATGTCCGTCAGCGCCCTGCGGACGGTCACGAAGATCGGGCTGATGCCTTTCCTGAAGAAACAGGGACTGCGGCTGAAGGACGTGCTGTAGAATCCGGTCTCATGTCATCTAAAAGCGCTTCGTTCCACAAATCCCTCGCCGCCGAGCGCGGGCCGCTGGGCGTCGCCGTCGTAACGGTGAGCGATTCCCGCACGCCTGAAACAGATACCAACGGCAATTTCCTCAAGGGGTGCATCGAAGAAGCGGGCCACCGGGTCGCCGGCTACCAGTTGATCCGGGACGAGCCGGACGAGGTGGCGGTCGCCCTTGAAGCGTCGACCGGCGAGGACGTGCAGGTCGTGATATTCAATGGGGGTACCGGGATCTCCCGGCGGGACAGGACCTTCGACGTGCTGGACCGCAAGCTGGAAAAGACCCTTCCCGGATTTGGCGAGATCTTTCGCATGCTCAGTTACGAACAGGTCGGTTCCGCGGCCATGATGTCCCGCGCCACGGCAGGCGTGTACCGCGACACGGTGGTCATCTCCACGCCCGGTTCTCCCGCCGCGGTGAAACTCGCCTGGGAGAAACTGATCGCACCGGAAGTCTCCCACATGGGCTGGGAACTGACCCGGTAGTCGCCGCAGGTTGCCGCCAGCCGCCGCAAGCTTCCGCGGACCGGGAACCGAACTGGTGGTCTTCGATGACGGGAACCTGCCCCTGATCGCCGCGGATCGGATCATTTCAGAAACCGTAACTACCCACGGAGGTCTTCATGCTTTCTCCGCACCAAGGCAACATGCTTGGGATCGCGCGCAAGGCGATCCTGCCCTTTTCTCTGTCCCTTATCCTGGCGGCCGCACTCGCTTTCTCGCTGGCGATTTCGGCTACCTTTCCTCTTGAAGTCCGCGCCCAGACCCAGACCGAGGACGAGCAGACCCAGACCCAGACCCAGACCCAGACCGAGGACGAGCAGACTGTCACCGCCATCTTCAATGAACGATTGACGACAGGCGAGATGTATTACCTCCTTGAAGACCTGTGCAAGAACATCGGACCGCGCCTGAGTGGTTCCGAAGGCGCAGAACGGGCCGTCGCATGGGCCAAAGAGGTGATGGAAGGCTACGGATTCGACCGCGTGTACCTCCAGGAAGTCATGGTGCCCCATTGGGAACGGGGCGATCCGGAGCAGGTGCGGATCGTCGACGTCGAGGGCGGCATGATCGAACTGCGCGCCCTGGCCATTGGCGGCTCGGTGCCGACCGCGCAGACGGGGATTACGGCTCCGGTGGTCGTGGTCCACTCCCTCGAAGAAGTAGAGGAACTCGGACGCGATGCCATTGAAGGGAAGATCGTTTTCTATAACCGTGCGTTCGACCAGACCGTGATCGGAACCGGAGCCGGATATGGCGGGGCGGTGGGCCAGCGGGCCGCCGGTCCGTCCCAGGCGGCGAAGTTCGGCGCCGTGGGCGTCGTAATCCGTTCGGTCGCCTCTAACTTCGACGACGCCCCCCACACCGGCGGCCTGCGCTATCTCGCGGCCGTGGAGCGCATCCCCGCCGCGGCGCTGGGTTTCCAATCCGCCGACCGGCTGGTCCGGGTGCTCGAGGAGCAGCCCGATGCCCGGCTTTTCATGCACCTTTCCAGCAAGTGGCATCCCGACGCCCTGTCGCATAACGTGATCGGCGAGATCCGGGGCAGCGAACGGCCGAACGAGATCATCCTGGTGGGCGGCCACCTCGATTCATGGGACGTGTCCGAAGGCGCCCATGACGACGGCGCGGGCAGCGTCCACGCCATTGGTGTGCTGCGTACCTTCATGAAACTGGGCATACGGCCGCGGCACACCATCCGGGCCGTCCTGTTCATGAACGAGGAGAATGGCCTCCGCGGCGGCATCAAGTACGCCGAGGTGGCGAAGGAAACGGGTGAGAAGCACCTGATCGCCCTCGAGAGCGACGCGGGCGGATTCAGTCCCAGGGGATTCGGCGCGTCCGTCGACGATGATGTCCTCGAACGGTTCCGCTCGTGGCTGCCCCTCTTTCCCCAGAACACGATCTCCTACATCAACAAGGGCGGCGGCGGGGCCGACATCGGTCCCCTGCGCAGGGAGACCGGTACACCGACCATCGGGTTCATCCCGGATTCGCAGCGGGCGTTCGACTACCACCACGCGCCCACCGACGTCTTCGAGGCGGTGAACCGCCGGGAGCTGGAACTGGGCGGCGCGTCTATCGCCACGCTCATCTACCTGATCGACAAGTACGGTCTCAAGGACGAGATGGCCCAGTAAGATGCCCGGTAGGAAGAGGGTGATGAAGACTTTCCGGATCCTCCTTTGCCTCCTGTTCGTTCCCGTGGTCGAGCCGGTTTTAGGCCCAGTCCTGGGTCCGGCATCGGTCCTGGGTCCGGCATCGGTCCTGGGTCCGGCATCGGTCCTGGGTCCGGCATCGGTCCTGGGTCCGGCATCGGTATTGGGTCCGGCATCGGTCCTGGGTCCGGCCCCGGCTTGGGCTCATGTGTTCTACGTGAGTATCACCCGGGTCAAATGGAACGCGGAAGAAGCGCGTCTCGACGTGACCGTGCGGATCTTCACGGACGACCTGGAGGAGGCCATCCTGGC
>JAPOOT010000022.1 GCA_026713285.1 Gemmatimonadota bacterium
CCGGTTCTTGAGAGCAATCTCCTCCAGCAGACGGTCTTCTTCCAGGTCGTATATCCAGAGATGGACCCGCACGTTGCCTTCCCAGGCCTTGCCGGGTTCGTAGCTGGACACGATCACCCTGCGCCGGTCTTCGAACAGGGGACCCCAGCCCCAGCTGGACATGCCCGGGACGTCCGGACTCGGATACCAGACCCGCGTGCCAGCAATTCTCGCGGCGTCATCCAGGCCGTCCGTGTCCGCGGAGCCTTCCAGGTCGACCACACCCAGCCGTCCGTGGCTGTTAAAGAGCAACCTGTGTCGCTTGCTTCGCATGACTATTCCCTCGGCGCCCGAGAAGCTAGGGCGTCGTCCATAGGATCCCGGCGTGTAGACCGACGTCGGGGGTGTTCTGGTACTGGCTTAGGTTCTCGGTCAGGCCCATATCGAGCGACACGGACTCAGACAGGGCGTACCGCACCCCGGCGGTCGCCTCGATGGCCGTGCGGTTCAAGGGACCGAGCTTGCTGCTCGGAAAGGGACCGATGTTGACCAGCGTCTGGACCAGCGCGGCCAGCCGGCCCGTGGTCCGGTATTCGAAAGCCAGCAACAGCGTCGAGATGGAACGCAGAGGGAATCCCTCGCCCAGGGTAGGCTTCCCCAGCCTGCTATGGGCCAGGTTGGCATGAAAGACCATATCCTGCTCCGGCCGCCAGGTCGCGAACAACGACGCCTGGATATCCAACCCCCCGCTGCCGGTCAACGTCTCGAGGTTGCCCGTGGGCAGCTTCACGGCGCCGGCAAGGGACATGGTGAGTTCCCCGCCGTCACGGCTTAGCGGCGTCTTCATCCGCAACACGAGGTCACCCGGCCGGAAATCGGCGGACTCCACGCTTCTGATCCAGAAACGGCGGTCCCGTACGACGAATACGCCATAGTCGTTCCTGGGCGTCCACTCCCTGCCCCCGTTGGACAGGTTGAACATGCGGTGGAACCCCTCCACCGCGCCGTCCAGAAAGCCGCCGCCGTGCTTGAGGAACGGCATGGTCGCGCCAATCTGCACCCGCGAAACGATCCGCCAGTCCAGGTCCACCGACACGCGCAGGGTTTCCGAATCGACGAACAGCCGGTATTCGTTTGCCGGCGCGGCCCGGTAATAGTCATCGGCGATCAGGGTATCGCCCACGGGAAGGGTGCTCGCGTAGGTATTGGCGTAGTCGAACCGAACGGCCCAACGGGCCGACCGCCGCGGTACCAGGTCTCCCGCATCGGGACGGAGCCCGAGGAACAACATTCTTACCGGGAACTGGTCCCGCTGCATGAAGGGACCGGTGGCAGGGGACTGGGAGAATACGGGAAAGGCGATGGTTAACAGGCTGCAGGCAACCGCCCGGCGCAGCAAGCGAGCCGCGCCCGGAAAGCGAGCCGCCCTTGGCAAGCGAGCCGCGCCCGGTAAGCGAGCCGCCCTTGGTAAGCGAGCCGCCCTTGGTAAGCGAGCCGCGCCCGGAAAGCGCGTTTCAACCCGGATACGGTGCGATGTATATTCCGTCATTCCACGCTCCAGTCCAGGTCACGCGCCGGGATCTCAACCCAGGTAGGCCAGCGTCTGGCCCGCGATCACCTGGACGCCCGGGTTTATGGAGACATGGGTCACGGTACCTGCGACGTCGGCCGTGACCTGCATTTCCATTTTCATGGCTTCCAGGACCACGATGACGTCCCCTTCCTCTACGGTCTGCCCGGGGGCGACCGCCACCTTGAGCACTTTGCCGGGGATCGGCGCGATGACCGGCGTGGTCCCGGCCCGTTCCGCCGCCTCCGAGGCGGCCTCGGACGTATCGGGCTGCAGGTCGACTTCATAGGCCTTGCCGTTCACGATCGCCGTTTTGCCCTCGATGCGCAGCGCGTAACTTCTGCCGTTGACGGTCACCTGGTATCCACGGGGACCGTCCGTTCCAGGCAGTGCGTCCTCCGGCGGTACCTCATGGTCCTTCGCAACCTTCTTGCGGACGCCGATGAATCCCTCGCCCTTCAGGAAGGCCACCCCCCGGTCGCCGCACGCGGCGACGATGAAGATGTTCTCGTCCGTATCCTCGATCCCGGCTTCCTTCAGCACGCTTCGCGCCGCTTCGACGCCCTTCTTCGGATCGGTATCGTTCAGTTCCAGCACAGGCCGCCGGTTGGGCGGCAGGCCGAGTTGCTCCGAGGCGATGTTCACGACCACCGGGTCCGGGGGCACGGGCGTCTTGCCGAAATAGCCCAGCACCATGCGTCCGTAGTCTTCGGCGATCTTCTTCCAGGGGCCCATCATCACGTTGTTGAAAGCCTGCTGGAAGTAGAACTGGGAAACCGGGGTGACCGACGTGCCGTACCCGCCCTTCTCTACGACCTCGCTCATGGCCTTGATGATGGCGGGATAGCGGTCCATGATGCCATTGTCCCGGAGCATCTGCGTATTGGCGGTCAGGGCGCCGCCCGGCATGGGGCTCCAGGGGAGCAGGGGTTCGACGGCCACGGCCTCGGGGGGAAGGAAATAGTCTTCCATGCACTCCTTCAGAACCTCCGCCGCTTCCCGCACACCGTCGGGATCGATGTCCAGGTCGTAGTTCGTGCCGCGCAGCGCGTGCCACATGACGAGGATGTCCGGCTGCGAGGTGCCGCCCGAAACCGGTGCGAAGGCGAGGTCGATGGCATCGGCGCCGGCGTCGAGCGCCGCCTGGTACGCGGCGACGGCGATGCCGGACGTGTCGTGGGTATGATAGTGGATCCAGGTACCCTCGGGCAGCAGCTTCCGGGCGGCCTTGACGGATTCGTAGGCCTTGGAAGGCACGGCCGTGCCCGAAGCGTCCTTGAAACACACCGAGTCGAAGGGAATGCCGGCGTCGAGGATCTTCCTGAAGGTCTCCGTGTAGAACGCCGCGTCGTGAGCGCCCGAACATCCCGGCGGGAGTTCCATGACGGTGACGCACACCTGGTGCTTGAGGCCGGCCTCCGTGATGCACCGTCCGCTGTGCACGAGGTTCTCCACGTCGTTCAGGGCGTCGAAGTTCCGGATGGTCGTCATGCCGTGTTTTTTGAACAGTTCGGCGTGCAGACGAATGATGTCGCTGGGCTGCGAATCCAGTCCGACCACGTTAACGCCCCGGGACAGGGTCTGCAGGTTGGCGTCCGGACCCACGGCCTCCCGGATGGCGTCCATCCGTTCGAATGCGTCTTCGTTGCAATAGAAATAAGGCGACTGGAACAAGGCGCCGCCGCCGGCTTCGAAGTAATCGATCCCCGCGTTACGCGCCGCTTCCACGGCGGGCATGAAGTCCCGGGTAAATACGCGCGCGCCGTAAACGGACTGGAATCCGTCCCGGAACGTGGTGCACATGAAATTGACTTTCTTTTTCACTTTAGTTCCTTACGGTTTGGGGGAATAGATGCTTTCTCAGATCCTGTGCCACCTCTATCTACATAATATCTACATTGTGTCTACGTGCCCGTGGTACCGGTTTTTTTGCTTCTACGTGCCCATGATACCGGTTTTTGTTGTATCGACGTGTCCTTGGTATGGGTTTTTTGCTTCAACGTGCCCGTGGTACCGGTTTTTTGCGCCGTGCTTA
>JAPOOT010000021.1 GCA_026713285.1 Gemmatimonadota bacterium
AGCGAAGAGCAGGGCGATGGCCGTGAGGGCCGTCTCGCCGCCGGATAGCAGGGCCAGGCTCTGCAGCCGCTTTCCTTCGGGCCGCGCCATGATTTCTATACCCGTTTCGAGGGGGTCCCCTTCTTCGAGCATGAGGTCTGCTTCACCGCCCTCGAAAAGCGCCTGGAACGTGGTCATGAAATTGGTCCGGACCTCTTCGAAGGTGGTCATGAATCGGGAACGGGCGGCCCTGTTCATCTTGACGATGGTCTTCTCCAGGTTGTCTTTGGCCTCGATGAGGTCGTTCTGCTGCTGCTGGAGGAAGTCGAGGCGCTCCTTGCCCGCCCGGTACTCTTCCACCGCGGCCATGTTGATGGGACCCAGTTCGTCCACCTTGCGCTGGAGACCCATCCGCAGGGTCTGTGCGGCGTCGGGCGTGTATTCGTCCAGTTCCTCGATCTGCGGCAGTTCGCCCATGCCCTCGGGATCGGTGCCGTGCTTCTCCATCAACTGCCGCCGGATCTCGTTGCTCTTCATGTACAGTTCGGCGTCTTCCAGTTCCGCCTGGTGCGCCTGTTCCTGCACCTGGGTCAGCGCGTTCCGGTTCTCGCCGAGGTTCTGCTGTATCCCGCGTTCTTCTTCCTGCAGGTTCTGGTGCTCTTCGAGAACGGCGTTGCGGTCCACCTCCCGTTCCCGCCTGGACGCATAGTGCGCCTCCAGCTGTTTCTCGTTTCTTTCCTGGGTCTTCTTCAGTTCCTTCGATTGGCTGCCGGCTTCCACCGCTTCGGTTTTTCGTTGCGCGAGGAGCGTGGCCAGCCGGTCGTTTTCCTGTGTAAGGAATTCATCGGTGGTGCTCAGTTCGTTGCTCCGGCTTTCCATGGAGACGAGGGCGACCCTGGCGTCGTTGGCCGCTTCGGCCAGGCGCTGGCGTTCCGCTTCCATCTCGTCCAGGGTATCCTGGTTCCCCCGCTCTTCCTCTTCGGCCGCTGTCCGGTCGTGCGCGAGGGAGTCCAGCGTTTTTTTCCGTTCCTCGCGCTCCACGGCCGCGGCCTTCGCCTCCTCCGCCAGGGAATCCGCTTCCCGGGCGAGTTCTTCGTCCTGTTCCGCCATCCGGGCGCGCTCGAAATCCAGCTGCCGGTCCCGGGACTCTGTTTCCATCAACTTGCGCCGGGATTCGCCGAGTACCTGTTCGACGGAAGCCTGCCGTTCCGTCAACGAGGCCAGTTCCGCCTCCAGTCCTTCCAGTTCACCGGCGATCTTCTCGCGTTCCGCGCGGTTTTCTACCAGTTCCGCTTCGATTTCCGCGATCCGCTCCGCGCGACTAAGCAGGTCCGATTCGCTCGTCTCGGACGATCCACCGGTCAGCAATCCGGCCGGATCCACGACTTCGCCGTCGGCAGTCAACAGTCTCCAGTCCTGGTCGGTATCGAACAACGGGGACAGGCGAAGGGCCGTTTCGACGTCCTTCACGAGCACGACCCGGGAGAGCAGGTGGGTCACCGCCGGATCCAGCGCCTTGTCGGAGGTGACCATGGTGCTCGCGCGGCCGATGATGCCGTCATCCTCGAACGGCAGGTCCGCGGGCGCGGGGCGGGACTTCATCCGGTCCAGCAGGATGAAGGAAACCCGTCCGGCCTCCTGTTCCCGGATATAGCGGAGGCCCGCCTCGGCGTCTTCCGTGCGACCGGCCACGACGTATTGAAGCATGTCGTCCAGGTAGGCCGCGATCACCTTTTCGTATGCCTTGTCGATCGTGATCCCATCCGCGAGCACGCCGCGGAATCCTTCGATGTCCGCTCCGTTGGTCAACAGCGTCCGGACCCCCTGGCCGTATCCTTCGTACTGCCGGTGCATGCGGTCGAGCAGCGCCTGTTCCTTTTCGGCCGTCGTTATGGTTGTTTCGAGGCTGGTCAGTTCGTTCCGGGCCGACTCGATGCATTCCCGCGCGTCCTGGACGGATTCTGCCAGGTTCGCATTCAGCTTCGTGTTTTCTTCCACCACCTGCCTGACGCCGCGCAGTTCCTTTTGCGCGGATTCGACGGCCGCCGTTTTCGATGCCAGTTCTTCGGCGAGTTTCTTTCGCGCGGCTGCCACATCGGCGCTTCTTTTGCGATGGGACGCTTCGCGGGCTTCGAGCGAACTGATTTCCGCCAGTTCGCCCGAGTGCTTCTGAATCAACGCCATGCTGCGGCTGCGCAGTGCCTGGGTCGACTCTTTCTGTGCGGCGATCCGGCCGGCATAGGTCCTGGACGCTTCGTCCCGTTCCGCGAACGCGGCGCGTGCCTGTTCCAGCGCCGTGTCCAGCGTCTTCCGGTCGTCGACGATCCGGGCCAGCTGGGACCGGATGCGTTCCTGCTCGGTCTCCGCCTGTTCCGCCTCCCCCGACGCGGAACTGGCCCGCTGCTCCAGGCCGGTCCGGCGTTCCTTGCTTACCAGGAGTTCCTCTTCCAGCGCCCGGATCTGGTCGTCGATCCGGTTCACCGCGTCCTGCCGGTTCTGCAGTATTTCTGCCTTTTCCAGCTGGACGGCCTTGTTCTTCTCGACCTCGGCTTCGGCGGTACGTATGCGTGTCTGAATGGCTTCTTTCCGGTCCGCGTACTCCTGTAACCGGGCACGGACGGGTTCGGTCTGCCCGCGCAGATCCTGGTACGCGTGACAGGCGACCACGATCTCCACGTCCTTCATCTGTTGCATCAGCCGGTCGTATCGTTCGTACTTGCGCACCTGCCGCCGCAGCGAACTCACGCTGCGTTCGACTTCATCCAGGAGGTCGGCGATACGTATCAGATCGTGCTCGGTCCCTTCCAGCTTCCGCTGCGCCAGGCGCCGCCGGGTCTTGTACTTGTTGATGCCGGCGGCTTCCTCGATGAGCTGGCGCCGCTCCAATGGGCTGCCGTTTACCACCGATTCCACCATGCCCTGCTCGATGATCGAGTAGGCGTGGGCGCCCATGCCCGTGTCCATCAGGAGGTTGGTGATGTCCTTGAGGCGGCAGGGCACCTTGTTGATCTGGTACTCGCTTGCGCCGGACCTGAAATAACGGCGCGTAATCGTGACTTCGCTGTATTCGACGGGCAGCTTCTGCTCGCTGTTGTCGATCGTCAGCGATACCTCCGCCATGCCGAGCGGTTTCCGGGCGGCCGTCCCGTTGAAGATGATGTCTTCCATCCGGTCGCCCCGCAGCGAAGTCGCGCGGTGTTCCCCGAGCGCCCAGCGTATGGCGTCGACGATATTTGACTTGCCGCAGCCGTTCGGGCCGACCACGGCCGTGATGCCGTCGCTGAACTTCACCTTCAGCCGGTTGGAGAAGGACTTGAACCCGATCATTTCAAGATGGGAAAGACGCATCGGATACGGATCCTGATGGCGTAAAGTGCCTATTCGAAATACGGTAAAGTGAGATCGGATCGAAAATGGGTTTCAGGAGTCTATTAAGGGGATATATTAGTATATGTAGGGGGTTTGTCAAGCGATTTATACACTATGTACGGCAGTCCTGGCCGGGCGGCAACCACCGTAAACACGGATCGAAAGGGATTTGGCGGGGCCCGAACAGGACCTGAACAGAACCTGAAATGGATCGGTCGGCGGACCTGCCGTCGGTCGCAGGATATCCAGTCCTTCTCCGACGGCAACCAGGGGTCGACACAGCGAGATGGCAAGATCAGCGGACAAACAGACCATCGTGGTCATCATTCCGGTCCTGAACGAAGAGGATTCGATCGGACTGGTCCTGGCGCACATTCCGAAGGGGATGGCCGCGGCCGTAATCGTCGTGGACAACGGTTCGACGGACCGGACCGGATCCGTGGCCGCGGAGGGTGGCGCGGTCGTCGTGCGGGAACCCCGGCGCGGGTACGGTGCGGCCTGCCTGCGCGGCATGGCCGAGGCCGCCCGGTTCGATCCAGACGTCATCGTGTTCCTGGACGGCGATTACAGTGATTTCCCGGAAGACATGGCAG
>JAPOOT010000020.1 GCA_026713285.1 Gemmatimonadota bacterium
CCGGAGGAGATCGGACTGCTTCGGCACCTGCGCGGGCTCGATCTTGGCTCCAACCAGTTGACCGGCGCTTTTCCCTCCGCCATCGGCAACCTGACTTCGTTGCGGGAACTGCACCTGCACCAGAACGAATTCACTGGACCGTTGCCGCCTGAACTCGGCGCCTTGTCGGAATTGAAATACCTTTCCCTGGGCGGCAATCGCTTTACAGATTCCGTTCCGTCCTTCCTTGGTGACCTCGCCAACCTGGAGATCCTTTATCTCAGTGAAAATCTCTTCACGGGCCAGGTACCGCCCGAACTCGGCAATCTGGGGAATCTGAAGGAACTTGCGCTCGATTTAAACCGGCTGAGCGGTCCGATACCGGGGTCGTTTCTGCGACTCGCGAAACTGGAACGGTTTCCTATAACGGTCAATGAAGGCCTTTGCGTTCCTGGTACGAGAGAGTTCATCGATTGGACGCTACAGTTTGGCAATTGGCGAAATTACGTGGAATTCTGCAGCGGAGGCGATCAGCGCGCACTACTCGCGTTTCGTGAGGCCGCGAACGGGGAGGGATGGACGAACGGAGAAGGATGGGCGTTTGATCCCTACGCCGTATTGGAAGACTGGTACGGCATCGCGACCGATTCTCTGGGATTGGTAACCGATATCGACCTCGGCGGAAACGGGCTTTCCGGGTCGTTGTCGCCCCGGCTGGCGGAACTGACCGAGTTGACTTCGTTACGAATCGATGACAACGCCCTGTCCGGCAGGATCCCGTTGTCGCTGTCCGCACTTCGCTTAAACGAGTTCCACTACGACATGACCAGGCTATGCGTCCAGGCCGACGCGGCATTCGAGGCGTGGCTGGACGCCATGACCTCGCACAGGGGTACGAATGCAATCTGCGGGGCGGCGACGGACCGCGACATCCTGGTTTCGTTCTACCACGGCGCCGGCGGCCCCAACTGGCAGAATCGGGAGAACTGGCTGACCGACCGTCCAATCGCCGACTGGCATGGCGTGTTTCTGAATCGACAGGGCCGGGTCAGGGTGCTTGCCCTTGCCGGAAACAACCTGACTGGATCGCTGATTCCGGAAATCGCGAAGCTTTCATCCCTGGAATCCCTGGTGCTCTCGGAGAACAAACTGACCGGGACGATACCGCCCGAGTTCGGTGATCTGTCGAATCTGGAATTGCTGCTGCTGCGGGGGAACGGCCTGTCCGGATCAATCCCGAATGAATTGGGCAATCTCGCCAATCTGCGCTGGTTGATGCTTGAACAGAACGGCCTGTCCGGCTCGTTGCCCGCCGAAATCGGGCGCCTGTCCAACCTGGAGATCCTTCTACTCGACGGCAATAACCTGAGCGGACCGCTGCCCGCGGAAATCGGCGGTCTCGCCTCTCTGAACGAGCTTCATATCCGGGACAACCGCCTGTCCGGCTCGTTGCCCGCCGAAATCGGGCGCCTGTCCAACCTGACCAGGTTGCAGCTCGAGAATAACGGCCTGAGCGGACCGCTGCCCGCGGAAATCGGCGATCTTGCTTCGCTGGAGGAACTCTGGCTTCGGGAGAACGCCCTGACCGGGCCATTGCCTCGGGAAGTCGGCAAGCTCTCCAGATTGCAGGTACTTGCACTGTCCGACAACGATCTCGCGGGCGGGCTGCCGCCCGCTCTGGGCGATCTCGATTCTCTTCGTCAGTTGTTTCTGTCGAACAACCCTGGTCTTACAGGCAGTCTTCCTGTGGAACTGGCCGATCTTCGAGAGTTGGTCGTATTGGCGGCAAGCGATACAGGGCTCTGCGCGGGCTCCGACTCCGTACTGCGGGCCTGGCTGCAAAACCTGGAAAGTTATCGTGTGGCCCCCTGCCAGGCCATGCGGGCCGATTACCTGATCACGCAGGCCGTACAGTCCGGGGAGTTCCCCGTTCCGCTTGTCGCCGGCGAGGCGGCGCTCCTGCGGGTCTTCGTCACGTCCGATGAAGCGACGGACCTGGACCTCCCGGGCGTACGGGCGACCTTCTACCAGGATGGTTCGGCGTCTTTCGTCGCCGACGTTCCGGCCCAAACGAACCCGATACCCGTGGAGATGGACGAAAGCCTGTTGTCAAATACCGCCAACGTCGAGATACCCGCTTCGATCATGGAACCCGGTTTGGAAGTAGTGATTGAAATCGACCCCGGAGGCGCGCTACCTCCCGGACTGGCTATAGCGAAACGTATCCCGCAAACGGGCAGGAACGCGGTAGACGTAAGGAATATGCCGGTCCTGGATCTCACGTTAATCCCGTTCCTCTATTCGCCTGCTCCGGATCGGCATGTGCTGGAGCTAACCGATGGTCTGAGCCCTTCCGGCGAATTGGTATCCGCCATCGACGTCCTGCTCCCCGTCGAGAAGATGGACCTGCGCGTCCATGATCCCGTGTGGACATCGGTAAACCACTCCGGCGCATTGATCGGTGAAACCATGGCGATACACGTCATGGAAGGTGGGAGCGGTTACTACATGGGCCTGATGTCGGGGCAATTCGACGGTCCCAGCGGACTCGCGGAATCACCAGGCCGCACGGCGTTTGCGTCGAGCGACCCGCTGACCATGGCCCATGAACTCGGGCACAATTTCAGTCTTGGCCACGCCCCGTGCGGAGAGGCCGCGGGCGCCGATCCCGCCTTTCCCGAAAGCGACGGTTCGATTGGTGTCTGGGGATACGACTTTCGAGACGGATCGCTCGTCCCGCCCTGGCACAAGGACGTCATGGGTTACTGCGGTCCTGTCTGGGTAAGCGACTTTCACTTCACAAAGGCCCTGCGCTATCGCATTGAGCGCGAGTCCGGACTTCCGCCGCCTGCTGCCGCGCGCACGCTGCTCATCTGGGGAGGCATCGACGAGTTCGGCGCGCCGTTCCTGGAGCCTTCCTTCGTGGTGGACGCTCCTCCCGTGTTACCGGATACGGGTGGAGATTACCGGATCGCCGGGGCATCCCCGGAAGGCGAACTCTTTTCCTTCCGCTTCGAAATGCCGGAACTCGTACACGGGGAGGAGCGGTCGATCTTCGCGTTCGCCGTGCCCGTACCATCCGAATGGGGACGGGCGTTGACGGAAATCTCGTTATCGGGTCCGGGCGGGACGGCGAGACTGGACAGTCAGACCGTCAATCCGATGTCCATATACAGAGACGCTGTTACCGGACACGTGCGGGGTATGCTCAGGGCACAGGAGACGGGTGTAGGCGGCATCTCCCGCCGTCCTGTAACGCCGGAATGGGTGAGCGACACCGACCTTGAGGTGTACAGCAGCAGCGGTCTTCCCGGTACATCCGAATGGGAACGGTGATGGATGAGGGGAGGGTTGTAATTCGGTCTGTAAGGGTATGCCGCGATCTCACGCTCATCCGGTCCCTCTCCGCACGGATCCATCCTCACGAGTACGGGTCCGCCGCGTCGCGCAGGGCGTCTCCGAGGAAGTTGAATGCGATGACGACCACCAGCACCGGTGACGCGGGAAACAAAAGCCAGGGGTGGTTCAGAAGTACCGTCACGCGCTGCGCTTCCTCGAGCAGGACGCCCCAGCTGGTCATGGGGGGACGAATGCCCAGGCCAAGGAAGCTCAGGGCCGTTTCGCCCAGGATCATGCCGGGTATGGCCAGCGTGGCCACGACGATGATATGGCTGTAGCAGCCGGGCAGCAGGTGGCGCGAGATGATGTGCCAGTGTCCCGCGCCTGCCGACCGCGCCGCAGTCGTATAATCCTGTTCCCGAAATACGAGCACTTTGCCCCGCACCTCTCGGGCCAGGCCGCCCCAGCTGATGATGGAAAGGATGATCGTGATGCCCAGGTAGGTCTCGATGCTCGTCCATCCGGCCGGAAGCGCAGCCCCGAGGGCCATCCAGAGCGGGATCGGGGGGAATGACGCCAGAATTTCGACGACCCGTTGCAGGGCGTGGTCGATCCAGCCGCCAAAGTAACCGGAGAGCGTGCCGAGGACGGATCCGAGGATCAGGCTTAGGAAAACGCCGATGATCCCCACGGTAAGCGAGACGCGAGCGCCGTGGAAGATGCGCGAGAGCAGGTCGCGTCCCATGCGGTCCGTGCCGAGCAGGTACATGGGACCATTGGAATGGACCAGCCGGAGGTTACCACTGCCGTCCCGCGATAGAAACCGGACCGGGAACCGTTGAGAACGGTCCGTCTCGTACTCCAGTTCCAGGGTTTCCGGGTTCTGCGTGGAAGTCAGTCCGTTGACGTAGAACCCGGTGGACCAGTCGAAATGCAGCTCCTGGGGTGGGAGGTACCGGACCTGGATCCGGATATCGTTGTGGTCGTAAGGGGAGAAAAACCCGGCGAAAATCGCCACGAAATAGAACATCGCCAGGATCAGCACCGCAACAATCCCCATCCGGTTCATTCTGAACCTTCGCCAGATCAGCGCGCGGTAGCTGAGATAGCCCGAATCCCGGACCGTTTCTGCCTGGTCGACCGTGGTCATGGATTTGCTCCGCTTGCTCCGCTTGCTCCGCTTACTTCACTTGCTCCGCTTACTCCGAGAACGCTTACTCCGCTTGCTCCGCTTACTCCACGAACGCTGCCATTCATGATCAAGTCGACTACGCTAGTCATACCGTATCCTCGGATCCGCCCAGGCGAGCGCGATATCGGCGAGGATATTGCCGATGATCAGGAGCAGGCTGAACATCATCAGCAAGGTGCCCGCCAGGTAGATGTCCTCGGCGACCAGGGCCCGGAGCAGCAGCGGTCCCACGGTCGGGAGACCCAGGACGATCGCCACGATCGTGGCACCGGAGAGGATATTCGGCAGGCTCATGCCCAGGATCGTGATCAGCGGATTGATGGCGATGCGCGCCGCGTGCTTGATGACGACGACGGATTCCTTGAGGCCCTTGGCGCGGGCCGTCTGCACGAAGGGCTGGCCCAGGACGTCCAGGAGGTTGCCACGCATGATGCGCATGAGGCCGGCCGTGCCGTTGATGCCCACCACGATGACCGGGATCCAAAGGTGCTTCAGGAAATCGACAAGCTTGTCCCAGGTCCAGGGCGCACCTTCGTACTCGCTCGAGAAGAGTCCGAACAAGGGTATCCTGTAGATCTCGAACACGAAGACCAGGAGAGCCAGGGCCAGGAGGAATCCCGGCATGGACATGCCGATGAAGCTGATGAAGGACAGCACGTTGTCGGAGAGGCGGTACTGGTGGGTGGCCGAGTAGATACCGATGGGTATCGCCACGGCGTAGGTGAACAGCAGGGCGCCAAGGGCGATGATCACGGTAAAGGCGAGCCGGTCCCATATCAGCTGGTTGACCTCCTGTTCGTATTCGAAGGACTCTCCGAAATCGCCCACGACGAAACCTGATATCCAGTCCACGTACCGCCGCCACATGGGCTGGTCCAGACCGTATCGTTCGCGCAACTCGTCGATGCGCGCGATGGAGCTGCTGTCGCCGTACATTTCTTCCAGCTCCTGGATCTTCCGGTCCAGGAAGTCGCCCTCGGGCAACTGGATGATGACGAACCCGATCATCGATATGGCCAGGAGGGTCGGTATGGCGAGGAGACAGCGCTGTATGACGTAGTGGATCATGGGTTAACCGGGCGGCAATGCCGCGGTCCGCGGTCCATGGACTGTCCGGCACGCGGTATGTGTAATCGTCCGTTCAGTCGATATAAAACTGCTCGGGGAAACTCGTCGCGGGACCAGCGATGGCCCAGGGGCCGAGTATTCCGCTGTCGGGTACGTTGTGGAAGTTGTTCTTCACGATGACGGGCTTGGGCGTACGGGCTACCGTGCCCAGATGAAAGGGTCCGTATTCGATGTGGATCCGCACGGCGTCCTGTACCAGCCGATGACGGGCGTCCAGGTCCTTCTCCTGCTTGATCCGGTCGTAGATATCGAGCAATTCGACCATGACGCCCGTGGGCGCCTCGCCCTTTTCGCCGCCCGTTTCGTACCACTTGCCCACCTTGGGATGCCAGTATTTCCCAGACGTTGGAAACACCCAGTCGGGGTAGGTGAACAGGTCCATTTCCGCCTCGCCGTGGAGATGGGCGGTGAATTCGCCGAGGTCGCGCCGCAGTTTCAACTCGGCGCCGGGTGGCGTATAGACCAGGACGTCCAGTCCCAGTTCCCGCCAGCCCTCGGCCACAATCAAGGCGACGTCATTCTCGTGGGCGATGTGCGCCGCCGCCGGCGCGTCCAGCACGAGGGTCAGCCGACGGCCGTCGGGACGAAGCCTGTACCCGTCGGCGTCGCGGCGGGTAAGCCCCATCTCGTCGAGCAGCCTGTTCGCCATTTCCAGATCGAAGTCCGCGTCGGTGGTCTTCCACAGGTCGAAGAGGCGTGCGCCCTCCATGTCCAGGAAATGCCAGCCTTCCTCGCTCACGGTGGCGCCCTGGGGCTCCACCAGGCCCTTGAAGGCGACGGCGTTGCATTTCTCGCGGTCGATGGCCGCTGCGAGGGCCTTCCGGAATCGCTGGTCTCGTATCAGGCCGCGGAGGACCGGGTCGTTGTCCGACCAGTTGAGGTTGATCGCGGGATCCGCGCCGGACGCGCTCTCCCACAATTTTACGCGGTATCCGCCCTTTTCCCGGCTTTCCATGAAGAGCGAGAAGTCCCGCAGGTCGAGATCGCGGAACTGGCAGTCCACTTCTCCGGCCAGCACCCGCAGGACCCGGATCTGAGATTCAGGGACCAGGGTCGTGACCACCCGGTCGATATAAGGCAACTGGCGACCGTCGTCATCGACGACGTAGTAGTAGGGGTTGCGTTCCAGTATCACCCGGAAGCCGCCCTTCTCGATGCGGGAGATCGTCCACGGCCACAGGGAAGGCTTTTCCGGATTGCGCTGGGGCAGTCTGTGCTTCTCGTATAACACGAAATCGTCTATCCCGGCGTTGTGGTCCGGATGGAACTGCTTCATGTAGTGTTCCGGCACGTTATACTCTTCGCTCCACCAGAAGCCGGTCGCCAGCCACAGGGGCACGAGCCAGTTGGGCCCGGCGAATTTCATGACGATGGTGTAGTCGTCCGGTGTTTCCACCTCCATGGGCTTGCCGTCCACGAGACACCACACGGGCGGCGGGTACCGGTGTCGGTCGTCGAGACACAGGTCGTACCACGCGCGGAAGGAAGCCGAGGTATAGGGATGGCCGTCGGACCACCGCACGCCCTCACGCAGTTTGAGGGTCAGCGCCGTGCCGTCCTCGTTAAACGTCCACGATTCCGCCAGGCCGGGCTCGAGGCCCGTGGTCATCCGGTTCCAACGGATCAGCGGGGCGTATCCGGCGATCATCTTCCAGGTGCCCAGGTCGGTGTTGTTGTGCAATTGACGCCAGGTCCCGCCGTATACACCGGGACCATCGTACCCTTCATAATCGTTCTTGGCCACGAGCGGGTTGGGGGGGATCCGTTCGTGAAGGGGCGGCAGGCTGCCCTCAGCTACCCGGGCGGCCAGTTGGGGCGCTTCCAGCGACGTACGGGCCGATGCGTCGGAAACCGGTACGTCCGATGCGGGGCCGCCGCCATTGCCGGCACAGGCCAGCAGCCCGGGCAGGGCGATAAGAGGCAGGTATTTCAGTATCTCTCTCGTTGTTCGTTTCATCCGTGACTCCAGCATGCGAATGTCTGGCCGGTCAAATGCCCTGGAGGGACAGCGTGTCGCTGTAATGGCACGCCGCTTCGACGCCTCCGGGGTATGTCTTCAGCGGGGGATCGGACTCACGGCACAGGTCGGTTGCGTATCGACACCTCGGATGGAAATAGCACCCTTTCGGCGGCGATGCGGGATCGGGCACGTCGCCGGGCAGGGCGATGCGCTTCCGTTTCTTCTGCACCGCGGGATCGGCCACCGGCACGGCGGAGATCAGCGCC
>JAPOOT010000019.1 GCA_026713285.1 Gemmatimonadota bacterium
CCGATCGCCGCCGCGTTCAAAGCGACCACGATGGCCAGCAGCAACAGGGTGGAAGTGTAGGCCATGGAGAGCGCCGCATCTCCTTCGCCGGATCTGAAACCGGTGTTGAAGATATGAAATCCCAGGTGCATGAACTCGCGTTCCAGGTGGACGAAAGGCCAGGCGCCGTCCACGGGCAACTCGGCAGAAAAGGCGACGACCCCGGCGATCATGAGCGGCGCCACGGTACCTGCCGCCCGCGCCACGGACAGGATCAGACCCGTGAGAATGGATGGCAGCACCACGGGTACGACGACGCGCCAAAGCGTCTCGAACCGCGTCGCACCCAGGGCATGGGACGCTTCACGGAGTCCCGGTGGCACGGCGGCCAGGCCTTCCTCCACGGCCACGATGACCACGGGCAACGTGAGCAGGGCCAGGGTCAGCGAGCACCAGAGGATGCCGCCCCGGCCGAATGTCGGTCCCGGAAGTGCCTCCGGGAAGAACTGACGGTCCAGGATGCCTCCCACAAAATACACGAAGAAACCGAGCCCGAAAACCCCGAAGACGATGGACGGCACCCCGGCCAGGCTGTTTGTGGCGATACGTACCGCGTTCAGGAACGGACCCGGTTTTCCGTATTCTCTCAGGTAGAAGGCCGCGAGCACGCCGAAGGGCATGACGACGACCGACATGAGGATGACCATCGCCGCCGTGCCGAAGATAGCCGGAAAGACCCCGCCCTGGCGGTTTTCGTCCCTCGGGGGCGCCCACAGGTAGGACCATGCACTGGCCATATAGTGGCGGATCCTTGTCCACGCGGTCATCGCATTTGGCGTATAGATCCGCTGGACGTCAGCAAGAGAAATGATGCGCGGCCGGCCATCCGCCGAAGACAGGACGATGGAAAGCGACCTCTGCCGGCGCAGCCGTTCCAGTTCCGGGTACCCCTCCTGGTACAGTGCCCAGACGTCATCGTAACCCTGGGCGACGACCGTGCCATCGTCCACGAAGGAATCCAGGAATCCGAATAAGTCCCCGCCCCGAACCTGTTCCACCACCACGGCCTCGCGGGGGACATCCCGCCAAGTGACGCGGCCTTCCTCCAGCCAGACGTAGTCGTCCGGATACCGGTCCCGTTCACCGGTCCGGATCCTCAATCGGTATGCCACGGTACGTTCACCCCTGGCGTTGGTTGTACGTACGCCTTCGCGGGACGCCTCGTGACCCAGGATAACCCCGCCGTCGCGCAGCGTGTACCGCGTCAGGTCCTGGGGCCAGAACCGGTCCAGTCCATGAACGACGATCACCAGGATCAGTCCCGCCACCATCAGGCAGCCGAGGACCAGGCCCCCCCCGGACAACCAGATCAAGGCGTCATCCTTTGACCACTTCGAACCCATCGTATCTCCTTGCATGCAGGCGGACCACCCGGTGCTTAAGCATACCGCCGTCTCAGTCGTCGCCGAACCAGTTCAGCCACGATGTTAATCGCAAAAGTTGAAACGAGAAGGAGAAAGGCGGCGAAAAACAGGACCCGGTAGAGACCGTCGTCCCGCGCAGCGTCCGGCAGTTCGAGCGCTACGCTGGCGGACAGCGCCCTGAACCCGGAGAATGCGGACCAGTCCATGACCGGGATATTGCCCGAAACAAACAGCACGATCATGGTCTCCCCGATCGCCCTGCTGAATCCCAGCAGGACGGCGGACAGGATCCCGGCGCCCGCTGCGGGAAGGACGATGCGTATGGCGGTCTGCCAGCGTGAGGCCCCCAGCGACATGGATCCTTCCGAAAACGAACGGGGCACGGCGGAAAACGCTTCCTCGGATATGGTGAATATGATCGGGGTCACCGCCAGCCCCATGACCATGCCCACGACAATCGCGTTTCGTTCCTCGTAGGTCAGTGCCAGGGATTCTTCAAGCCACGTTTCGTAGCCTGCATGCAGATAGGCGGCCTCAAGCAACGCCCCGCATTCCAGGGCCAGCCATCCCCCGGCCAGCACGGCGGCCAGAAGCAGCCAGAATTCCCTGCCCGGATGATTAAACACCCAGAACCGGACCGGGGCATGGTGTCTGACCAGAAAAGCGGTCAAAACGGCGCCTGCGATAAATACCGGCGCGAGGAAGAGTGCGAAGACGTGGGACGCCAGGAACGGTGCGAGCCAGATGCCGCCGATAAACCCGAGCACGAC
>JAPOOT010000288.1 GCA_026713285.1 Gemmatimonadota bacterium
GATCAACGCCAGATATTTCAGCGACTTGCGGTATAGATCCAACGTCTCGTCGTATTGGGCGTGACGACCCTCGGCAACGATCTGTTTTCCAGCGACCGAGACGGATTTCACCGCCCGCGGCGTGGCGCCGAAGAGGATGGCATCCGGGGCGAGTTCACCGTCGACGGCCGCAATGGAGGGGTCGTCGGGATCCAGGTGGACATGATCATCCCGCCAGGATTCATCCAAACCACAGGCCACGTAGCCAGTCCTTGTGGCCGCGTCAAGCAGCACCGGCGCATCAGCCGCGGCATGCCGCTTCTCCAGTCGGGACCGCTCGTCCAGCTCCACGGCCCGGACTTCTTCGAAGGGGTTCTCGCTTGAGTGGCTGTCCACTCCTACGCAGAGCCGCGCACCGGCCCGGAGGAGTTTGGACGTGGGCGGGAGCCCATCGCCGAGATCTCTTTCCGTGGTACGACAGATGCACACCAGGCAATTGTAGTCTCCCAGCGCTTCGATTTCACCTTCATCGAGATGGGTGGCGTGCACGGCCACGAACCGCGGAGACAAGACACCTTCATTGGTAAGTAGCGCGACGGGCGTGGTCCCGTATTCAGACCTGCATGCTGCAAGCTCGGCCCGCTGTTCGCAGACGTGCATGTGGAAAGGAAGTTCATGTTCTTCGGCGTAGGCCGATAGAATGCGGATATCGGGGAGGGGAACGGCCCGAATGCTGTGGGCGGCCACGGCTACGGAAACGTTGGGATCATCCGCATAACGCGATCTCAGCACATCGAGATCCCTTAACACGTCATCGATCGACGGGTCGATGAACCGTTTCTGCGCCGGTACCGCGGACTGTTGGTGACCGGCTCTAAGGTAGGCGGTACGGATCAGGCAGATACGCAGGCCGACGTCCCTGGCAGCACGCACGACTGCCTCCGCCAGTTCGGTGCGGTTTGCATAGGGGCGCCCCCCTGTTCCATGATGCACGTAATGGAATTCACCGACGGCCGTAACCCCGGACATCGCAAGTTCGGTATAGGCGAACCGCGAGATCGCGTACAGGTCGTCCGGACGAAGCCTTTCGACCAACCGGTACATCTCGTCCCGCCAGCCCCAGAACATGCCCGCGCGGGTCGCGCGGCGCTGGGTCCGCCCACGAAGCGCGCGCTGGAAAGCGTGGGAATGGGCCGTGGCGAGACCGGGCATGACCCAGTGGCCTTCTTCGTATTGAACGGAAGGCACGTTATTCCCGGAATTCATGGGTTCAACACCTGCCCGTTTTTAATCACGGTATGCACCGGGTTTCCGCCGAAGAAATAGGGTATGTGACGGTAATCGGCCTCGTTCAGAATCAGGATATCGGCCCGCTTGCCGGCTTCAATGGAACCGGTCCGGTCCCCCTGGCCGATGGCGAAAGCCGCGTTGATGGTGGATGCGTTCAGCGCTTCCGCGGGGGTGAACCGCTGGTACCTGCAAGCGATGGCCATGACCGTGGGCATGGATGGACAGGGTGCCGAACCGGGATTGAGGTCGGTGGCGAGGGCTACGACAGCGCCGGCTTCCATCATTGCCCGCCCATCGGCGTAATCCGCCATGCCGAGGTTGAAGTTAACGGCCGGTAGCAGGACGGCGATCGTGTCCGAGCGGGCCAGCGATTCGATCGCCTCCCGGCCCGTCACGTCGAGGTGGTCCACCGATGCGGCGCCGAGTTCCATGGCCATGGCGACTCCGCCGAAATCGTTGAACTGGTCAACGTGCATCTTCGCTTTCAAACCGGCATTTATCCCGGCCTCCAGCACGC
>JAPOOT010000018.1 GCA_026713285.1 Gemmatimonadota bacterium
GCCAGCCTGAGGGATGATTCCAGGTCCCTGCGCAACGCTTCATGCTTTCGAGGCGCCGCGGATTCGCTCACCGCATCGTGATTGGCGGGATCGGACAGGTGCCGCATCCACTGGTCCCGGGTGCCCAGCATGATGCCCAGCAGACGCTCGACTCTACCGAAGTGGTTGTCCAGGTGGGAAAGCAGTCTGGACAAAGCTCCCGTCACGTCTGGCGGTGTCTCATCTGCGTCCAGCATGGACACCGTGCGGCGTGCCGCACGGGCGTACAGGTGTCCTGCGTTGTCCACCGGCCGAGGCGCCGCGCCCATGCGTGAAACCCAGGGCATCCGCCGCACCAGCATGGCACAGAGCGAATCGATCGTTTGTATTCGAAGGCGCGCGGGATGCTCGGCCAGCCGCCAGTCCAGCGCGTCGTTGCGGGCAACGGCATCCCGCGCGAGCTGCCAGGTATGGATTTCGTGAGGCGTCGCGGGACGCGGTCCCGCGGCGCTTCTCAGGGCCGCGACGATCCGATGGCGCATCTCCGCGGCCGCCTTCCTGGTAAAGGTAATGGCCACGACGGCCTCCGGTCGGTCCACCTGTGCCAGCAAGGCCAGGTACCGCTGGATGAGCAATTCGGTCTTGCCGGACCCCGCGGGCGCCTGGACGATGAACGACCGGGTATGGTCGAGCGCTTGAAGGCGTTGCGCCTGGTCTGCCACGCGTTCAGCCACGGTCGTCCTCCGGTTCCACCGTCCCCTGTCCAATTCGGCACAACGACGGCAGCGCGCAGTGCCTGCAGGTCTGAGCCGGGTCTTTGGGATCCACATGGGCCCGGCCCTCGCGGAAGTCGCGGCCGAGGCGGTCCAGCACCGCCCTCCAGTCGCCTATGGTCTGTTCCATCGGCGGCTGCCCCTCGGGTACTCTGATCCCCGGCACGATGCCCGGGGACTCGGCCAGCCCCCTGAATGCGGCCTCTCCCGTCCTCAGCCTGGCGAACACGACGCCCGCGACCGGCGCGTCTGCGCAAACGGCGTATATGGGCAGCTGGGGATCGTCCGGCCTCGCGCCTTTCCAGTCTGATGGACCGCATTCGCCGGTCTTGTAATCGAGGATGACCAGTTTCCCGTCCTCCAGGCGATCCACCCGGTCCGCCCGTATATTCACCTCGATGCCGCCGACTTCAACCGTCCGTCTTTCCTCCTGGTCGACGACCGTGAAGGGCTGTCGCAGGCGTTCCAGGCGCAGCCAGTCTCCGATGACGTAAATCAACCTGGCCTGCTCGATTTCCGCGAATCGGGGATTTCGCAGGATCCGGCCGCCCAGCATGTCCCGGACTTCGGGTTCGACGTGCGAACGCACGATTTCCGTCAGCTCCTCTTCAGTCACTTCGAGCAGCCCCCCGTGAGACTTGAGCCGTCTCCACACCCGCTCGAGAACGCGGTGGACGAGCAGTCCCCGCTCGAGTGCGTTCAGTCCGGATTCAGGTTCCTCCAGCGCCCTGGCGCCGAGACGCATTTCGGCAAATGCCTTGAATGGACAGGCCGCCTGGAGCTTGAACAGGAAGGTCCCGCCCCCGAGCGTCATATCGTCGCACGGCGGTCCGTAGTGGTCGTCCACCATCTCCAGTACGGAATCGCCCTGGAGTCGTTCCCCGTCACCGGGCGACAGCTGGATCCCCAGTTCAGCAGCCGAGGTTTCGGGCAACATGCTTACGAGCGGGCTGACGCGCAGGTCCGTGTCCTCTTCCCGCTCGGGGTAGCTGACGACGACGGAACGCGCGGCCGAAAGAAGGCGGCCAGTGAGGTTCCGGGTGAGTTCGAGTTCCCGTTCAGGCGACGATCCGGGCAGATTGAAACGGCGTTGAAGACGAAGTGGAATGAACGGATCCGGCGCGGGATCGGCCGGCCACGCGCCGTCATGCATGCCCATCATCCAGAGCCGGTCGAAACGCAGGCCCGAGCTTTCGAAAACACCCAGAATCTGCACAGGGGCCGGCGTGGATTCCGGTTGAAACAACCTGGCCGAAGCGAGATTTCTCAGCATGGATACCGCCGCGTGGCGTGTTACGCGGCCGGACACGGCATCCAGACTGGCCAGCTCGGAGAGCAACTCGTGCCAGACTTCCAGGGTCTGGTATTCGATGCTGCCGAGCGTGCGGTCTCCGGGCCATCCTATGTCGCGAAGGAACCCCGACAGGACCGGCGCCCAGTCGCTTGGCAGCCGCGGGGTCTGAATCGCCTTGTACTTCTCCGCCCATGTCCCGCACAGGGACGCGAGCAGGGGACACCCGTCGGCGTCCCCTCGCCTGCCGGCCAACCCGATCATATCCGATATGGAGACATCCGGTGCTCCGCGGGCGCGCAAGCCGGCGTCCAGCATGGCCCGGCGGGTCATTTCCTCCGCGGCCCCGGGCAGAAACGGAGACCGGAGCACACGGCCCGCAAGCTCGACGGCAACATCCCCGGGGTCGATACCGAGGAACAGCAACGCCGTCTCGATTACGGGGTATTCATCGAGAGGCAGCCCCAGGGAGATGTTGAAGCATCGCGCCGGGTCGAGGTCGGGCCGGAGCCGGTCGCGGGGATGAAACACCTCGCCGAATACGCGCTCGATCTCGCTTCTGCGCCGTTCCAGTCCGGGCACGATGATGCCGATCCGGTACGCCGGGTCACGGGCATCCGGATCGCTTTCCACACACCTGCGGGCCCATTCGGCGGCGGCACGGAGCTCGCGGCCGGCGTCGGCAAGGCCCAGGCGCGCGGCGTCGCCGGCTTCATCAGGGCGCGCGCTTTCCCGGACCTCCACGCCGCGCCCTGCGAGGGCGTCGATCAGGCGCCGTTGGACAGGCGAGAGTTCCAGGAATCCCGCGAATTCGACTTCTTCGGGAACCGGAAACGCTTCCTGGCCGATGAGGCCAGCCACAGACGCGGTCAGTTCGGCGCTGGAAATCCAGTCGTTGCGGCGGCAACGATCGCGAAACGCTTCAGCCCAGGACAGAAAGGTCCGGGCGTCCGCGGATTCATTCCACGCCTCGTCGTCGACCGGCAGCGCCCAACCGCACAGACGGTCCCAGGACCTGGCGGCGGCCTCCACGGTCGAAGGGACGTCCAGCAGGCTTTCAGATACTTCATGCCCGCTAGGCCCGCCAGGCCCGCCAGGCCCGTCAGACCCATCAGGCCCGGATCGAATGATATTTTCCCAGATCAACCGTTCTTCGGCCGGCCGGAGCAGGCGTGCCAGCGTGGCCGGGTGATCGTAGAACAGTCCGTTCTGCCAGGTCTCCGAAAGCCATGCGGCGAGCGGCAGGATCTGTGCGGTTGGCCACGTGGTTTGCCCCGCCGTCTCCTGGTCCCGGTCATGGCTCAGGCGGAGATCGCGAGCGAGGCGCGTGGTCGCAGTGATAACGGTCATGGAGACAATATCCGGATTATACGGCAAGCGGTCTCAATAGTAGATTGGGTGGCGGCGCTGGCAGTCCGCTCGAATGTGCAGAAAATGCCGGGATATACGCGCTTGAGGAAAGCAGTTTTTGACCTGGCCGGAATTTGGGGTTGAAATCGAAAGCTTTGGCGGATCAAGAATCTCATTACGGACCATGTTTGAGATAGATGCGTTACGTCGAGAAGAACCGTATAGAAGCTATCTTGCGCCAAACCAATAAATAAAATACATCTAAGTTTAAAATATTTGTTACGTATTATTCATTTTCCGGATATATTGCTTGACATAGCCTAATTGTCACCGGCATAAGTATGTATGAAACCCATGCATGTCGTGTTCCGGTCCGGTCCGCTCTGCGGTACAGACCGGATTTCGGAATTGCAAGAGATTCTAAAATCCTGTGGTTGGCATGACGGGATATTGCAGCGCGAGTGAGTCATCATGAATAAACAGCAGAGAAGGAAGTTAACGGACAGGTTCGTGTTTGCCGTGGAACAGCTGAATCGCCAGATGTCCGGCGGGCATTGGGTAAAACTGCGGACAATGAACCTGAATGTTCACCAGGTCAACACGCTTCTGGTACTGAACCATTACGGTCCGCTGTGCATGAGCGCGATTGCCGGGCTGTTGGGCAGTACGCAGTCACACACCACGAACGTTGTGCGTAAACTGGTCGGCAAGAAGTACATGAAGCGAAAATCGGACCCGAATGATCGAAGAATCGTGATCGGTGAAATCACAGACCTGGGTAAGCAAGCCGCGAATCGGTACCAGGATATCATCAGGCAACGAGCGACCATGGTGTCCGAAAGATGGGACGTGGAGCAATTGGAATCCGTTGTCTCCTCATTGGAGTTACTGGGGCGCGGCGATGGGGATTCACAGTTCAAGCCCGATCCCGGCCAATCCGGATGAGCACGAAGCAGCGTGTCAAGGCCGATGGTCAACCGGACTGCGGCCAACCATCTGACGGACACCCTGCAAACTGTCGAACGGCCGACGGTCAACCGGTAAGGTGAACGTGAACACAGTGCCGGGATTGCCTTCAGGCCGTCTCGCCGGCCAGGGTCGTGACCGCCTCCACCAGCGTATCCAGCTCGGAATCGCTGGTGTAGAACGCCACCGATATCCGCACACCGGTCGGTTTGTTGATGTGGGTAGCCCGCTGAGTGATTTGCCACCGTTGCGTGAGCGCATCGGAGACTTCATTACCCTCCATGCCCTCGATTGCGAAAGCGACGATGCCGGACTGGGTCTCGGCGCGGCGTGAGCTGGTGACCCGCACGCCGGGTATGGCGTCGAAGCGCGAGCGCAGAGATTCCGCCTTACGTCCCGCCTCCGCGGCGATGGCCTCCGGTCCGCCGATGCCGGTCATGAAGTCGAGGCTGGCGGCAAGACCCTGGTAGAGCATGCAGGCCGGGGTTCCCGTCTCGTACTGACGGGCCGTGCCATCGGGCTCGTGCGGCCGCCGCAGCGGTTTCAGTACTTGCTGCGCGCCTTTCCGAACAAATAGAAACCCGGTGCCCATCGGCGAGAGCATCCACTTGTAGCAGTTGGTGGCGTAGAAATCGCAACCCATATCGTGCAGATCCACCGGAAAC
>JAPOOT010000185.1 GCA_026713285.1 Gemmatimonadota bacterium
CAGGGCTCTTTCCCAGACGACGCGCGTGCTGTCCGGCAGGTTCTTGTTCTGGAATGCGGTTCCCAGGTTCATGTAGGCGTCCATGTAGTCCGGTTGAAGTTCGACGGCCCGTTTCCATTCCCTGATCGCGTCGTCGACGCGGTCCATGCCCATGTATGAAACGCCGAGATTGAGATGGATCCTGGCCAACTGGTCCTCCGGGGGAGACAGGGTGAGCACCTTCTCGTAGGCATCGGTCGCCATTTCGTATTCCTCGGTATCTGAATAGACCTTGCCGAGATTGGTATAGGCGTCGACATAGGAGGAATCGTCCTCAATAGCCTGCCGATAGTGGTGGACCGCTTCGTCGAGGTAACCGCCCTGGTTGTACACGATCGCCATGGCGGTATGGGCGGCGGCCAGGTTCGGCGTCCCCTCCATCATATTTGCGTACTGGCTGCTGGCCCAGGCGTAGACGGTATCGGATGGAACGATACTCATCCGCGCGACGCTCAGCGTATCGCCCTCTACGGTTTTCTTGAACGCCTCCAGGGCCGCGTCCATTTCCCCCCTGGCGTGATGGATCAACCCCAGCGTGAGGTAGGCGGCGGCAAAGCCCGGCGCGACCTCCAGGGCGTGTTCGAGATGTACCTGGGCGCTGTCGAATTGTCCCTGCGCGTAATAAACGGCGCCCAGGTTGTTCTTCGCGAGGGCGACGTTGGTAAGAAACTGCTGTACCGCCGCCTGCTGGCGTTGCTCGAGCGTCAGGGAGGTGTCCGGGGCCGCGTCTTCCTTGGCGGGCGCGGCCTGCTGGACCGTCCCGGCGGCCGATTCAACCGACTGTTGTGACGCTGCGGCGGGCGACTGCTGTGATCCCGTGGGGGGCGACTGCGGCGCGGCCGCGGTGGTCCCGAGGGCGTAAAGGTAAAGGACGCACAGGGCGGTCGCCAGGACCGTACGCAACGGATCGATTCCCGATGTCTGGTTTCTTTCGCTCATTCACTACCGCCTTCCGGTTTGGTTCTCTTCAACCGCCTTCAAGTATGAATCTCTTCAACCGCCTTCCGGTATGGATCTCGTCAACGGCTGCGCATTTCTTCCGGCTCCATCCCGCGCAGTATCTCGATGGCTTCTCCCACCAGCGCGAAACACCCTGTCACGAGGATCAGGTCGTCCGGATGCGCCAGGGTCCTCGCCTCCGCGATGGCGTCCGCCACCGACGTCGCCGTCCGTGACGGTGTTCCAAGCCCCGCGCAGGCATCGGCGACTTCCCCGGGATCGGCCTGCCTGTTTCTAAGTACCCGCCGCTCGGGAACGAGGATTTCGTCGGCGTAACGCGCGATGACCTCGCAAAGCGCTCCGACCGCCTTGTCGCGGTGCGCGGACAACACGACGATTACGCGCCGTACCGGAAACAGCCGACGCAGGCTGGCCGTCAGGTTCTCCGCCGCCAGCACGTTGTGGGCCACGTCCAATACCAGCCACGGGCGGTGCTGCAATACCTCCATGCGTCCCGGCAATCGCACCTTCAAGAGGCCGCGGCGCACGGCATGTCGCGTTACTTCCATGCCCTGTTTCGCCAGCGCCTCCGCCACGCCCACCGCCACGGCCGCGTTTCCGGCCTGGAACGCTCCGGACAACGGAAGCGTAACCCCTTCATAC
>JAPOOT010000017.1 GCA_026713285.1 Gemmatimonadota bacterium
CCTGTCCCTCGCGCAAACGCTCCACGTCCGCCATGCCTGAGTCGGGATTCGCGCCGCCGCCTCTTACCTGCACGATCACGTCGGACTCGTCGAATACGGATCCGCGCTCCTGCACGACCGTGGCGCCGGCCTCTTCGTAGTCTGCGTCCGAGATGCCCGCCTCCCGGCCCGCGCCCGCGGCGACCCGGACGGCGCATCCCGCCTTCACCAGGTTGGAAACCCCGACCGGAACGATGGATACGCGCCGCTCGCCCGGACTGGTTTCGGTAGGGACGCCGATGGTCATTTAGTGCTCCGACTGGATGCTTGCTCGGTAATCGAGGACGCCTGGAGGCAACGGCCCGCCGTCTTGTCCGGCCCCGCCCATGAAGCGCTGCGTAATTGGCGACTGCCGGATTCAGGCCGGCCGAGTTCTATATATAAAGATTCCCGTGAGACGCGTCAACTCCCAGATTGGCGTAGACGACCGCCACTGGAAAATAAAACATACGGTCCACGCGCATATTGTCAGGCTCCCGTTCTTGCCTTATTTTGAATCACAAGGATACGTGGTCCTGGTTTGGTTTTCCACTTGCTGAACAAGCCATCGGATCGAAGCATGCAGAAGGATCGCTTCCTATAGAACAGGATACGATGAACAGACCGGCAGTGGGTCGCCACCCGCAGCCACAAACGGGAATCCGGTCTTATGCCGCGTTACGCACTGATGCTGCTGCAATTGCTCCTTGTTGCGCCCTGCCATGCGCAGCAGGCCCTGTCCCCCGGGGTGCGGATGGCAATGGAATCGGTATCCATCGAACGGATATGGTCCCATACGGAGTACCTGGGCAATGATCGGTTGATGGGAAGGGCCGTGGGCACCGCGGGTGCTGATACCGCGGCGCAATACCTGGCAGACCAACTGCGGCACCTGAAAATCAGGCCAGGTGCGGAAGACGGATCATACATGCAACGTGTACCGCTACATGGCAGCCACGCGCTTACAGGTAGCCTGTTACAGGTCATGGTCGCTGACACGGTCTATCAACTCGAATTGGTCCAGGACTATCTCCTGTACGACACTGGGGACTATACCATCATCCCCCAGCCGGTGCCTATCGTGTTCGTCGGCTATGGTATCATCGCGCCGGAATACGACTACGACGATTACCAGGACCTTCAGGTAGAGGGAGCGGTCGTGGTTTTTCTATCGGGCGAACCCTACTCGGAAGTGACAGACTATTTCAAGGGGGTACAACCGACCATCCATTCCATTCCCGGGATGAAGCAGCGTCAGGCCTTGTCCAGGGGTGCGGTGGGCAGCATCATGATTCCTTCATACCGGGAACATGGTGGACGTACGTGGAGCGAATGGCGGGATATGTTCGCCTTCGAGCATGTCACGCTGCTTTACGGCGAGCCCGCGAATCTGACCATGCTGGTGAACCCGGCCCGAGCCTCCGTTTTTTTTGAAGGAGCCTCCTACAGTCTGGGTGACGTGTATGAAATGGACCTGAATTACGAAATGCGCAGTTTCCCGCTCGAAACGCAGCTACGCTTCGTGGGAAGATTCCGGGAGCGCGAGTTCTTTTCGTCCAATGTCATTGGCGTCCTGCCGGGCAGCGATCCGATACTTCGGAACGAGTACGTGATCGTATCGGCCCATTACGACCACCTGGGAGTCGGCCCTCCGGTCTTGGCGGATTCCATATACAACGGCGTGGTCGATAACGCGTTGGGGTGTTCCGGTGTGCTGGAGATAGCCCGCGGGATCGCGGCCATGCCCAAGCCGCCGAGGAGGTCTCTGGTCTTTCTTTTCGTAACGGGAGAAGAGAAGGGCATGCTCGGCAGCCGGTACTACCTGGACCACCCGGCCGTACCGCTGCATCGGACGATGGCGGCGGTTAACGTGGATGGACTCGCCATCGTCGACACCTTCGGGGATATCATTGGGGTCGGCGCCGAACTGTCCACCCTGGGAGAACTGCTGCAAACAGTCGCCGGTGAACTGGACATGACGGTCTCGCAGATTCCCCTGGTGTTCCAGGGTCTGGACCCCTTCGCTCTGTCTGACCAGTTCGCGTTTGCCCAGGCAGGCATTCCCGCGATTCTGCTCATGGAAGGGATACAGTTCAAGAACCTTTCGAGCGAGGCGGGCATCGAGATCTTCGTTAATTGGGGCCGGCTCCGGTACCACACGCCCTTCGACGATCTCGAACAGCCGTTCAACCACGCCGCAGTCCGGCAGCACGTCCAGGTGCTGCTCGCCTACATCGGCGCCCTGGCCGATACCTATCGGCCTGTGCAATGGGTTTCGCAGTCACGGTACAACATGGCGCGGCTGCGGTCCATCATCGAAAGCCGGTAGATGCCGGCGCGGATTGAGAAATGAAGCGACTCATTGGGATAGCTGGCCTGTTTCTTTTGTCGTGCGGTACCGCGGCGCCGCCCGTGATGGATGGACCCGAACGATTCAAAATCACCGGGTCGACCACGATGAACCGGCTGGTGCAGCAGTGGGCGTTCGCATACATGGACGCTCACCCCGGGGTGTTCATCGAAACGGAAAGCGGAAGCAGCCGTTTTGGCATCGAGTCGTTGATCTCCGGGAAAACCGATATTGGGGCGGCCTCGCGGACCATGCTCGCCGATGAAGTCAAGCGGTTGCTGGAGAAGCGCGGTTCGCTCGGCATGAGCATTCTGACAGCACGGGACGCGCTGAGCATATATGTCCATCGCGAGAATACCGTTCGCGATCTCTCCATCGACCAGGTCAGGGCGATATTCTCGGGAAAGATCGATAACTGGCGCCAGGTTAATGGACCGCAAGCACCTATCCTCGTGGTAAACCGCCCCCCGAACTCGGGCACGCGCGTGTATTTCGACCAATTCGTGCTTCAGGAGTTGGATTTTACTCCGGAAGCGCGGATCGTGCCCACTTCCAGGGCCGTGGTCGAGACCGTGGCGAGCTGGCCCAACGCGATCGGATACGGAGGGATCCGATCTGGCGACGGGACTGTGCCCTGCAGCATCAACGGTGTGTTTCCCACGGCCGCCACCGTGCGGGACGGCACCTATCCTCTGAACAGGTACCTGTATTTCTACATCGCCCATTCGCCGCGTGGCGCCATCAAGTCCTTCGTCGATTGGATACTGAGCGACGAAGGTCAGGCCGTCGTCGAACGGGCGGGTTACGTTCCACTCTGGGAACCCGGCAGCTAAGGAGTCGTGATGAACGATGTCGAACGCTACGAATTCGACCGACAGGGTTATATCGTGATCGAGCACATGCTGGATTCCGATACCGTGTCCTCACTTGCGTCCGCCGTGGACGAACTGGAAGCCCATGCTTTGCGGCACCTCGATGAACCGCCCCGAAAGGCCAGCCCGTGGGGACCGGACTATCACCGCAATCCCGAACTGGGATACCACGCCGATGGATCGAATGAAGAAGGAAGAACCATCATCATAGAGGATTTCTGGAATGCCGACGACCGGTTCGACGTACTGGTGAACGACCCGCGCACGATGGCGTATATCGGCGGGATCGTCCTGGGCAGGGCCACGATCAACAACTCGGAGATCCGGATACGTTACCGCGGCAACCAGTCGGGCTCCCACGGCGGCATGCGTCTGGAGAATCAGAAGTACCGATACGCGTTCAACGCGGGCAGAATCGACTGCATGATGGTGCGCATGATCTACTTCATACACGATGTTTCCCGGGACCAGGGCGCTTTCTCCGTTGTCCCCGGCACCCACAAGACGAACCTTCCCTGCCCCTATGGCGGCAATCCGGACGAGGAGCCCGGCATGATCGCCCTGGAAGTCAAGGCCGGCGACGCCATTCTGTTCACGGAAAACCTGAGGCACGGCGGAATCACGAACCGGTCCGGCCAGGTAAGGAAAACGATCCACGTCGGTTATGGGCCCTACTGGATGCTTTCGCAAAATCAGGCCACCATGGACGAAGCGCAGTACGTAACCGAATCGACTTTCAAGCGCTGGGACGACGACCAGCGCGCGCTGTTCAAACCCTGGCACCGGACGCGCGGCTGATCCGCCGCGTCGACGTACTTACATTGTGAAAGGAAGGAAGGCATGACCGTCACCCGTTCCGTAGAACAGTCCATGCGCATGTACAGACGGGCCGAGCAATTGATCCCCGGCTGGACGCAACTGATCAGCAGGCGGGCCAGCCAGTTCGCAAACGGGGTGAGCCCCGTGTACGCGGAACGGGCCAAGGGCGCGCGGTTCACAGACGTGGACGGCAACGA
>JAPOOT010000016.1 GCA_026713285.1 Gemmatimonadota bacterium
CCGGCGCCTGGCGGAGGGCGCACGACGAGGCCCGCGGCGGCGCAGGCAAGGTGATCGTCGAGGGGTTCGTCGAATTCGACTACGAAATCACGCTGCTGACCGTTCGCCACGCGGGAGGCACGGGTTTTTGCCAGCCCATCGGGCACCAGCAGATCGACGGCGACTACCGGTACTCCTGGCAGCCCCAGCCCATGAGCGAAAGGGCGTGGGAGCGCGCCAGGCGGACCGCGGAGAAGATTACCGAAGCCCTGGGCGGGTACGGCGTCTTCGGCGTCGAACTGTTCGTGAAGGGCGACGACGTGATCTTCAGCGAGGTGTCGCCCCGCCCCCACGATACCGGCATGGTGACGCTCATCTCGCAGGACCTTTCCGAATTCGCCCTGCACGCGCGCGCAGTGCTGGGACTCCCGATCCCCGGGATCCGCCAGCTTGGCCCTTCCGCCTCGGCGGCGCTCGTCGTGAAAGGCGAGTCCAACCGGATGAAATTCGACAATCTCGGCGCCGCTGTCTCCCAGCCGGACACCGGCCTGTTCCTATTCGGCAAGCCCGAAATCTCCGGTCACCGGCGTCTCGGCGTATCCGTCGCTCGTGGTCCCGATATCGAATCGGCCCGCGCGAAGGCGGTCCGGGCCATGGAGGCCGTACGCGTCGTATTGTAACGCCCAGCGCGCACGATCGGTGGGCGAACGCCCGCCACCCGCCCGCCACCCCGCGGCGCCTGCATCACCGGCGAAAGGAGGGATGATGCAATCGCAGAAGGCAGATGAGATCAACGTGGACGACCGGGACTGGCGCGCGTTGACCCGGGGCGAGCGTATCCGGATGATCGAAGAGGAGGGCTATCTGATCATACCGGACTGGCTCCCTCCCGGCTATCTGGCGGAACTGAAAGCGGAATGCAGAAAACTCGAAACGGTCGGACGGGACTACAGCGAAAAGCAACGGGGCTGCAGGGATCCCCACCTGAGCAGCCGGAAACTGGCCGAACTCATCGCCTACGAACCCACGGTTGCATTCCTGGAAGCGTTGTTCGGCGACCGACTCGTTTTCATTCACTATACCTACGACCGGTCCGAGCCCGGCACCCCTGGCATCAGCCTACATACCGACGGTCAGCCCTACGGATCTAAGATATTCGGTTACGAAGGGAGCTGTCCCATCACCGTGCGGGTACTCTACTATCTCGACGACCTGACGATGGACGTATCGCCCTTCCGGGTGGTTCCAAGGTCCCATCTCTGCATGCACGCGGACGCCCATCCGTACAAAAGGTACGAACGGCATCCCGAAGAGGTCGTCGTACCGTGCACCGCGGGTTCGGCGCTGTTTCTCAACCACCGGACGTTTCACGGCACCCTGCCCAACAGGGGTAACCGCTCGCGCGCAATGCTTGCGGTGGCTTACCGGCCGGCCTGGGCCGGCCCGATCGTAGACGTTGCGCCGCGGGACCCTGCTGACCTGGAACGGATGCCCGATTCCGTCCGGCCCTTCCTGGGCGACCCCAGCATGCGGTCCTACGAGTTCGGTGTCGGCAACAAACCCGAGGGGATGTCGGCCGGCGCGCCGGGGATGAACCCGAGCAGGTGGGAAAGCCCGCGTGAGGGACGCGCGCGGGACGCGTGAGGGATACGAACGTTAGAACGCGGTATCTTCGCGGACCAATCGGTTTTCAATCGGCCACATAATCTAAAGATCGACTTGCAACCATAGGAGAAAGCACATGCCGAAGGCCCTGTTCGTCTGGGGTGGCTGGGAAGGACACGAACCCAGGCAGTCCCAGGACATCTTCATCCCGCTGCTCGAGGCGGAAGGATACGAAATCGCGCAGCACGACTCGCTTGACGCCTACCTGGACGCCGAAGCCATGCCCACGTACGATCTCATCGTACAGACCGTGACCATGAGCACGATCACCGGCGCGCAGGAGAAAGCGCTCCTGGATACGGTCGCCGCCGGCGCCGGGTTCGGGGGATGGCACGGCGGCCAGGCGGACGCCTTCCGCAACAACACGAACTACCAGTACATGGTGGGAGGGCAGTGGGTGTCCCACCCCGGCGGTATCATCGACTACGAAGTCAACATCATCGATCACGAGGATCCCATCACGGCCGGGTTGAACGACTTCGCCATGCGCTCGGAGCAGTATTACATGCACGTCGATCCGGGCAACCAGGTGCTTGCGACCACGACCTTCAGCGGGGAACACGACGCGTGGATCGAGGGAACCGTCATGCCCGCCGCATGGAAAAGATCGTGGGGAAAAGGCAAGGTATTCCACTGCACGCTGGGTCACGTCGCCGCCGATTTCCACGTGCCGGAAGCGCGGGAAATCGTCCGGCGCGGGCTGATCTGGTGCACCCGTTGATATTATTCTTTACTTTGTTGATTCAGATATATATATTATCGGAAACAGCACGGAGGATCAGGCTACTGATCGCAAACCGCAACTATACCTACAGCAAGCCATTTGCAGGAGGAATGTCATGGCGTTACGTTTAATGGACGAAGCCCCGGATTTCACAGCCGAAACCACCGAGGGAACGATTCGTTTTCACGAATGGCTCGGTGACAACTGGGGCATTCTCTTTTCCCATCCCGCGGATTATACGCCGGTCTGCACCACGGAACTGGGTTACATGGCCAACATCGCGCACGAGTTCGCCAAACGCAATGTCAAGGTCCTGGCCATCAGCGTGGATCCCCTCGATTCCCACCGCGGCTGGATCGGCGACATCAACGAGACGCAGAACGCGAACGTGAGCTATCCGCTGATCGCGGACCCCGACCAGGAAGTCGCCCAGCTTTACGATATGATCCACCCGAACGCGAACGACAAGATGACCGTGCGGTCGGTATTCGTCATCGGGCCGGACAAGAAGATCAAGCTGATGCTGACCTACCCCGCGTCCACCGGCCGGAACTTCGACGAGATCCTGCGCGTGGTGGATTCCCTGCAGTTGACGGCCAATCACAAGCTGGCCACGCCGGTGAACTGGACCAGTGGGGAAGACTGCATCATCGTGCCGGCGGTGACCGACGAAGAAGCGGACCAGACCTACTCCGACATCCGTCGCGTGAAGCCCTACCTGCGTTACGTGAAGCAGCCCCAGGACTGATTACGGTCGCGAAGGGCTGATTCGAAAAGAAAAAGGAAGATAAAAGGCGCCTCGACCGGGGCGCCTTTTTTATTTGGAAATATATGCTTGACTGGCGC
>JAPOOT010000260.1 GCA_026713285.1 Gemmatimonadota bacterium
CGAAAACGACGGCGGTCAGGGATCCGTCGAGATCGCCGGCGACTTTCGCCGCGGCGGCCATCGCCTGCCAGGCGATCGGGTCCGCCTGCCCATCCTCCTGTTCAATCCATACGAGTACGTTGCTTGCCATCCGTAGTGCTTCCGCCTGGATCTAGATCACTTTTTCTTCAATCAACCGGTCCACGAGAATCCTAGCGGCCTCTTCGGGACCGCCATCAATCATTTCGACATTCGCTTCCCTGATCGGGGGAAGCTCCGCCTGCCAGGCGACCTTCGAAGCACCGGCACCTACAGCGGACGCCTCGAGCCCGAGATCTACACATTTCCAAACGGGAATACTGGCCCTGGCCGCCTTGCGTATGCCGATTAGGCTCGGGTACCTGGGCTCGTTGATCTCCTTGACGACGGTGATCAGCGCCGGAAGGCGGCTGGTGACAGTTTCCCGGGCACGCTCAAGCAGGCGTACCGCCGTAATGGTCCGGGCCGACGGATCCAGGCTCTTGAGATCCGCCACGTAGGAGACGAGCGGGACGCCGAGCAAGGCCGCGATCTGCACGGCCGTCGCGGCGGTATTGCCGTCTATCGCCGCCCTTCCGCCCACGATCAGATCGAATGCACCGATCCGGCTTATGGCGGCGGCCAGGATGCGCGCCGAAGTGAGGCAGTCGCTGTCCGCCATGTCCGGGTCGGACACAAGTATCGCTTCATCCACCCCCATGGCCAGGGCGGTCTTCAACGCGTCGGCGGCTTCGGGAGGTCCCAGGCAAAGGGCGGTCACCTTGCCGCCGTGCTCCTCCCGGGCCTGTATGGCCGTTTCCAGGGTATACTCGTCCCAGGGATTGACGATCCGAGGTCCGCCCTCGGCGGAGAGTCTCATGCCGTCCATGGATGCGGACAACTGGGCCGTATCGGGCGTCTGCTTCACCAGGGCGATGATGTTCAATCGAACGATACCTCGCTTGCAACTATCGTTTCGTTCCCGATCAGCTTTGCCAGAAATCCGGGTCGAAGGCGGGCATTTCGCACCTGAGCGGCCGGTCGGTCCGGTTCCCGAACACGTAATCAGCCTGCATGAGCTGGTGAATCTGCGACGTGCCCTCATAGATCACGGCGCTCTTGCTGTTGCGCAGATGGCGTTCCACGTCGTATTCGTCGGAGTATCCGTAAGCGCCGTGCACCTGCACCGCGTCGCTGGCCGTGGCGAAGGCCGATTCGGTGCAGTACCACTTGGCCATGCTCGTCTCGCAGGTGTTCCGGACGCCCCGGTTCTTGAGCCAGCCGACCTTGCGCACTGCCAGTTCGCCCAGGTCGATACGCTGCTTCATCTGGGCGATGAGTTGTTTCACGAGTTGATGGTCGCCGATAGGCTGGCCGAAGGTCTTCCGCTGACGGGCGTACGACACGGACGCTTCCAGGCAGTATTTCACCAGGCCGACAGCACCCGCCGCGACGGTATAGCGGGCATTGTCCAGGCAGGACATGGCGATTTTGAATCCTTCTCCTTCTTCTCCAAGCCGATGGCTATCCGGCACGGGGACCTCGTCCATGTTGATCCACCCCGTGTTGCTTGCCCGCACCCCCATCTTGCCTTTTATGGTACCGGTGGTCAGTCCTTCCCAGCCGCGCTCCAACAG
>JAPOOT010000139.1 GCA_026713285.1 Gemmatimonadota bacterium
CTTCACGGAAATCTCGCTGCCCTCGTTCTTGAGCGCCTGGATGGCCTTGACCGCGGACCAGGCCCCCGAGAGCGTGGTGATGCACGGGATGTTCTGCTCGATGGCGGCGCGGCGGATCATGTAGTCGTCGTCACGCGCGCTTTTGCCCAGGGGCGTGTTGATGATGAGCTGGATGTCGTTGCGGCGGATGTGGTCCACGATGTGCGGTTCGCCCTCCCAGACCTTGTTGACCCGGATGACCCCCAGGCCGGCGTCTTCCAACGTCTGTCCGGTCCCGCTCGTCGCCATGATCGTGAAACCCAGGCCGGCGAGTTCGCGTGCGATATCGATGACGTTCTCGTGATCGAAGGCGTTGACGCTGACCAGGACGGTGCCGGACAGGGGCAGGGAGCCGCCCGCCGCGCTCTGCCCCTTGGCGAAGGCGATGCCCGGTTCCTCATAGATGCCCATTACCTCGCCGGTGGACTTCATCTCGGGCCCGAGGAGGCTGTCCGATCCCGCGAATTTGACGAAGGGCAGCACGACCTCCTTCACCGAGGCGTAGGGCGGGATGATCTCTTCGGTGAAGCCGAGTTCGCGGAGGGTCTTCCCGGCCATGACCCGCGCCGCGAGCTGGGCCAGCGGGACGCCGATGGCCTTGGACACGAAAGGAATCGTCCGCGAGGCGCGCGGATTGACTTCCAGCACGTAGACGACGTCGTTCTTGATGGCGTACTGCACGTTGATCAGGCCGACGACCTTGAGGCTCCGGGCCAGTGCGTGGGTATAGGATCGCATCGTGTCGATGTGCATCGGCTTGACCATGTAGGGCGGAAGCACGCAGGCGCTGTCCCCGGAATGGATGCCCGCTTCCTCGATGTGTTCCATGATCCCGCCCAGGACGACGTCCGTACCGTCGGAGATGGCGTCCACGTCGTATTCGAAGGCGTCTTCGAGGAACTTGTCGATGAGGATGGGATGTTCGGGGGACACGTGAACGGCGGTCCGCATGTAGTTCTTCAGGGAGTCGTCGTCGTAGACCAGGGCCATGTTGCGGCCACCGAGTACGTAGGAAGGCCGCACCAGCACCGGGTATCCGATCTCGCTCGCCACCCCGAGGGCCTCTTCGAATGAAAAGACCGTGCCGTGGGGTGGATGGGGGATGCCCAGTTCCGTCGTCAGGGCGCCGAACCGCTTGCGGTCCTCGGCCAGGTCGATGCTGTCCGGCGAGGTGCCGATGACCGGGACGCCCGCGCGCTCCAGCGGCAGGGCCAGCTTGAGGGGCGTTTGTCCGCCGAACTGGACGATCACGCCGTCCGGCTTTTCGGTTTCGATTACGTTCATCACGTCTTCGAAGGTGAGGGGCTCGAAAAACAACCGGTCCGAGATGTCGTAATCGGTACTCACGGTCTCCGGATTGCTGTTGACCATGATCGTTTCGTACCCGTCCTCCTTCAACGCCATGACCGCCTGCACGCAGCAGTAGTCGAACTCGATCCCCTGGCCGATGCGGTTTGGCCCGCCGCCCAGGATCATGATTGTCTTCCGCGTCTTGGGCCGGGTCTCGTTCTCGGTCTCGTAGGTCGAATAGTAGTAGGGCGTCATGGCCTCGAACTCGGCCGCGCAGGTGTCCACGGTCTTGAACACCGCGTCCACGCGCGCCTCCATGCGATGTTTCCGGACCGCCCGTTCGTCGCTGCCGGTCAGGTGGGCGATCTGTACGTCGGAGAACCCGGCCTGCTTGGCCTTGTAAAGCAGGTTCCGCGGCATGGATCCGTTCCGATGCGCGCCGATTTCGCTCTCGAGTTCGACGATGTCCCGCAGGTTGTGGAGAAACCAGGGATCGACCCCCGTCAACGCGTAGATCTCTTCGATGGGCATGCCGAGTTGGAGGGCGGTCCTGATCTGGAAGATGCGCTCCGCCGTGGGCCGGGACATCTGTTCCCTGAGGTCGTTCAGCATGCCGTCCGCACGCCCCGCGGCCAGGCCGCCGGCGTCGACCTCGTCCTTCCCGTCCGCGCCGAGGCCGTGGCGGTCTATCTCAAGGCCCCGGAGCCCCTTCTGGATCGCTTCCTTGAACGTCCTGCCGATGGCCATGGTCTCGCCCACCGACTTCATCTGCGTACCGAGCTGCGTATCGGCGTTGGGGAATTTCTCGAAGGCCCAGCGCGGGATCTTCACCACCACGTA
>JAPOOT010000225.1 GCA_026713285.1 Gemmatimonadota bacterium
CCGGCGCCGTTTTCTCCGACCACGGCGTGGCAGGTACCCGCTTCGATGCCGAAGGTAACGTCGTCGAGTGCCGTCACGCCCGGAAACCGCTTGGTGATCCGATCGAATTCGATATAGGGGTGCGCGTGATTGCGGTCCATGGTGTTTCCGGGGGGTTACCGGGAGATCAGTCGTTCGATCCCTGCGGACCTCGTTCGGCCGACCTGATCATTCGTCCGAAGAGGCTGGCGGATCCTCATCCTGAAGGTATCGCTCGGGAACGTCCGTGAATCCCCATCCCTGGAGCATCCCGGCCCACTCGCCGAGGTTCTCCTGTGATACGTGGACCAGTTCGAGGGGATTTATGACGGGCACGTCCCGCTTGAGGTGGATCTTCTCGACGATCAGGCGGACGGATTCGTATCCCCACAGGTAGGTGGGCTGTCCCCAGAGCACGGGTACGATGCCCTGTTCGATATAGGTAAGCTGGGGCGGCAGCGCGTCGACGGAGATGATCTTCAGGCGGTCGGGATCCAGGTCGGTCAGCAGGGACTGGGTGAAAAGCGCCCACCCGCCGACCATGGCCCAACCCTCGATATCCGGGTAGGCGTTGTTGACCCTCACCACTTCGGCGGCGGCATCCTGGGGGGTCTCTATGTGGTAGAAAGTTCCGACGATCGAGATCTCCGGATATTCCGCGGCCTTCTGCAGGACCCCTTCGACGCGCTTACGCAGGTTCGGGGCGTTCTGGTTGCCTGCAAGGATGGCCACGCGTCCCTTCCCGTCCATCGCCTTGGCCAGTTCTCCCATAATCAAGCCGCCGGTCTTGATGTCGTCCACACCGAAGAAGGCGAACCGCCTGGATTCAGGCGCGTCGCTGTCGAAAGTCATCACCGGCACGCCCCGCTCCACCGCGTCGTTAATGGCACCCGTGACCTTGGCGGCGTCCGAACAGGAGATCAGGACCACGTCCGCGCCTTCGTTCACGGCCTGCGCGATCCGCTGCGCCTGGACCTGACCGTCCTCCGTCGGCGGCGTGCGCCAGTCGATCACGATTTCGATACCGTGCTCGGCCGACAGCTCCCTGGCCGCGGCGTCCGCCCCGGTTCTGGAGGAGAGAAACACGGGATTGGTCGTGCTTTTCGCGATCATGGAGATCACGAGCCGGTTTTCGTCGACAGGCGCGGTCCCACCACAGCCCGTTCCGAAAACAAGCATGCTCACGGCCGGCAGGAGCAGGATCCGCAAACGCTTCATCAGGAATTCCATCAGGCTAAGTCCTTTCTTTACAGGTCTGACTCGAAGTGGGCCTAACCCGCCTCCACCAGCCTGCGCGCGGTGAGACGCCGGTTCACCTGGTCGAGTACGACGGCGACGATGATCGCGCATCCGATCACGACCCACTCGTAGTTCTGGTCCAGGTGCAGGGTGCGGATGGACTGACGGATCAGGACGATCAGCATGGCCCCCAGCATGGCGTTGACCGCGCTGCCCCGGCCGCCGCGAAGACTCGCGCCTCCGACGACTGCCGATGCGATGACGTAAAGTTCATATCCGGTGGCGTCGGCACAGGAGGCCGAACCGTAGTAACTACTGCCCACCAGCGCGGCGATGCTCGCGGTAAGCCCCGATACCACGTACACGCCCACCAGGATTCGGTCGATCCTGAGGCCGGCATACCGGCTGGCCTCCAGGTTGCCGCCCACGGCGAATATGTGGCGCCCCATGACCGTACGGGACAGATACACGGCGCCCGCGGCGGTGATGACAAGCATGATGATCATGGGCATTGGATAAAGCGCATCGGAACCGAAGGATAGCTTGATCACATCCGTCAGCACCTGCGGCACGAGGATGCTCTCCGCCTCGCTGATTACGAAGGCTATGCCACGGAATACCCACATCGTGCCAAGTGTTACGATAAAGGGATGTACGCGGAGTCCGACCACCATGACCCCGTTCAACAGGCCGCACAGAAGGCCGAGACACACACAGACCAGGACGGCCAGCATGACCACGGATAAGGGACTGTCCGGCGCCATGGACCGCAATACCATGGCGGTCAATACACCGGACAGCGCGTAAATCGAGCCGACTGAAAGATCAATCCCTCCTGAGATAATCACCATGGTCGCCCCGACCGCCATGATCACGAAGAAACTGGCGTCGGTCGCCGTCTGCATCAGGGTGCGGGAATTCAGGAAGTTGTTGACGAGTTCACCCGTCGAACGGTCCACGTGGTATCCTGCGAAAACGGAGAGTACCGCGCCAAGCAGCAGGGTGACGAGGATCAAGCCTGTTTGCTGTGAACCGAGCAGGATACGAAGCATGAATGGGTCGGTGTTCCAGGCGTTCGCCAGGTTACTGGATGTGAATCGGATGTCCTGAAATGGTACGGAAGCCCCGGATTAAATCAAGGAAAACGTGCAGTTGGGCAAGCACGCAGGACGGGTCGTCAGACATGCCGAAATCCGGTCGATCGGTCACAGGAAACGTCGCCAAAGAAAAACCCCGACATGCGTCTGCGGACATGCCGGGGCCGGTGTTTACAAGATCGGATTGCGAGGTGCCGCCGCGTCAGGATGCCTTCTTGTCCTCCCGTTCCTCATCCTCGTGCCGCAGTTCTTCTTCCCGGTCCGCTATGCTCTCCTGCGACGCCTTGACCCGTTCCAGAATGCCATTCACCTCCGTATCTCCCGACACGTCGGTGATTCCTTCCTCGACCACCATCTGGTGTACACGGCCGCCAAGTTCGGTCAACTGGTTGCGGATATCGGCGCGGGCCGACTGGATTTCAAGCTTGATCCGACCTCTTCGCGTGAGGTCTTCCGCCATGTCCAGCGCGCCGGACAGGCTTTTGCGCACGGTTTCGAACGGACCGTCCAATTCCGACTTGATCGTTTGCCAGAGGTTCATGATGCAGCTCCTTTTCCTGGTACCTTCGTGGGTGTTTGAATCGCGGTTCGGCGGACGAAAGGTCTTTACAGGTTGGACGTTCGTTTTGCCGTCCGGGTTTCAGTATACCGCAAGCGAGAAACCGCGTCAACGATAGAGCGCGTAGGCGACTATGTTGATCCCCATACGAAAGGCGGTCTCCCGTTTCGCCGGCGGATCGTTGTGGGTCTTTTCGTCGGCCCAGCCGTCACTGACATTGCTTTCGTACGTGTAAAACACTACCAGCCGTCCGTCGTGGAAGAGGCCGAATCCCCGCGGCGGTTTGCCATCGTGTTCGTGATGTTTGGGCGGGCCGGACGGGAAGTCGTAGATGATGTGATAGATCGGATGGTCGAAAGGCAACTCGACGAAGTCCTGGTCGGGAAAGACGCGCTTCATTTCCCGACGAAATGCCCTGTCCATGCCGTAATCGTCATCGGCATAGAGAAACCCGCCGCGCGTCAAGTACTTACGCAGGTTGCGGATTTCCGGCTCGGTCCACTTCACTTCTCCGTGGCCGGTCATGAACAGGAAGGGTGAAGAGAACAACAGATCATCGGTCAGGGTTACGACACGCTGATCAAGATTCGTCTCTATGCCAGCGCGCAGTTGCAGTTCACGAGCCAGGTTGGGAATCGCCTCGGGGTCGTTGTACCAATCGCCCCCGCCGTCGTACTTCATCCGCGCAATGGACAACCTGCCGTTTTCGTTCTCGGCTGCGCGCCCGTAAGAAGCCGTCCACCCGGAGGCGAGGCCGCACAGCAGGAGCACGGTCACGCTTCTGAGGAAGGAGTTCATCGCGGGAGGCTCCGGATCATCTGCGGCCGCCGGGCCTGGCGGGCCGGGCTCTGCCGCCCGTGCGAGGTCCGGAGGCACGCACGCGCTGTCCGCCGCCGGCAAGGGCCATCAGATAGACCAGGCCAATCGCGACTAAACCCAGAATAACCGTACCGATCACGCTGAAACCAATCGTCGCCAGCATACCGTCTCCTTACAGTTGATGATGCGTCCAAGGGACACAGCCCTCAATCAAGAACCCCGAGATTTGCTTCACCCGTCGACTCCCGCGGGCCGCCCGCTGTCTTTCTGGCTCCAGTCCAGCAGACGCTTCATGTCCGTGAACCGTGTTCGGCTGGTCGGTCCGCCAAGTATGACGGCGTAAATGTCATCTCCCGAGTCTCCACGCGCACGCATGACGAGACAGTATCCGGCCCGGCGGATGTAACCTGTCTTGCTGCCCATGCTCTCCCACTGGCTTTGAAACACCCTGTCGCGCACCAGCCGATTGGTGGTCCGTATAGTATGCGTCCGCCTGTTCGTACCAAACCTGTGCTCCCTTGCAAACAGGACTTCCGCCAGTAATTCATCCTGCAGCGCGGTCCACAGCAGGGCTACGCAGTCCACCGCCGTGGAAACATTACCGGCGTCCAGCCCGGTAGGTTCGGTAAATCGGGAGTTTGCCAGGCCAAGTGATGCCGCAGTTGCGTTCATGCGGTCCGCGAATGCATCGATGGTAAGGCCCGATGCGCGTGCCAGTGCGCGCGCCGCTGCGTTATCCGAAGCGACCAGGGTTGCGTAAAGCAGGTCCTTCGCCGAGACCTGTTCCCCGAACCTGAGTCTTGTCCAGTTTGCCCGGTATACGTCCTGTCGTGAAATTCTGACCCGTTTTTCCAGATCCGGATCCATCCGCATATAGGTCACCGCGGTCATCAGTTTCGTTATACTCGCGATCGGGAACGGCGACGTGGCATTCTTCTGATAGATCACCTCGCCCTTCTGGATATCTATGACAAGCGCGGCCCGGGAGCGTACGCGGATTCCGCGGTCGCGCGCCGTTGATCCGGCGGTCTGCGGTTCAGCCCTTCCGGGAGCCGCTTCAGGGGCAGACGGTACGGGGGGATATACGTCATCGTAACGGACTTCAGCCCCGTTCGTCACGGCCTCCGGTTCTGATCCGAAGACCGGTACCGGGTTCACGGAAACTGAAACGGCGAGAAGCACCAAGGCACACGATACCCACACCGCCCTGAAACAGGTCGAAACGGCATTGTCCATAGGCTGGGATTATAGGAAGGGGGATATACCTAAGTCAAGGTGATTCAAGCTGGAAATCCAGACTGGCCTGCAGGGAGGGTACATCTCTATCCAGGCCATCTTCATCCTTCGAGACCGACTGGCCGTCTCCGACGGGCTGAAGATCTATATGGACCCTGACCTGGCGGTCCTCGATACTGAACGAGGAATAGGACAGGTCCTGCGGGAGGATTTTCAATCGGCAGTCGAAGATCCGGTTTTCGGTAATTTCGGAGAGTTCAATCGTGGGCGAAGTCACTACCCGCACGATCTGGTCAATTTCCATTTCCCGGCCGGTTATGGGTATCGAGGGCGGCTCAACGGTAACCCGCACGATTTCCAGGCCCTCCGGCAATTTACCCGCCAGTTCGTGATCAATCATGATCCGTCTGTTCACGATTCGATCGGACCTGATGGTGAGGCTTCTCGGATCAATCGAGGTGGCTTCTACCCCGAAAGGCAATTCTAAATTTGCTTCCGTGAGCGGCATGGTGTGGGTCCCGGGTTCAATATCGTCCAGATCGACCATGACGCGTACCTGGTCCGACGTCAGGGTTGATATACTGCCCTGTGGGCCCCTAACCCTTACGTTCACCTCGCTGGTCGAATTGCTGATCAACTCGATGTTGGCCGGGATGTTCTGAAATTCCAACACGGCTGTTATGGCTATTTCGGAGGTTTGCTCGCCGATCAGGGTGAACCACAACAGGCAGGAAACCCCGATCGAGCCTAATTTGGCGGTGAGGCTGCTGCGATTGAGCCGGAATCCCGACCGGAGCGCGAAGATCTTCGCCATGGCCTCCCTCAGCGACGGCCTGCTCCGTGGAATCTCGATCGGCAGCAAAGATTTCTCCAGCGTTTGCCAGAGTTTTTCGCGGTCGGCCACGGCGGTGATATCACCGTTGGACGCCACGGAAACCTCGCCGCTCTCTTCGGACACCACCACGCAGAACGTATCGCCAAGTTCGGACACCCCCAGTGCCGCCCGGTGCCGCGTACCGTATCGGGGCGGGAGATGGTCCCTGGTCGAAAGCGGCAGGGATGTGCCGGCTTCGACCACACGGTCCTTCTTCACGATAATCGCGCCATCGTGTATGGGCGAGGCGGGATGGAAGATGCTGACGATCAGTTCCTGGCTTACGAGACTGTCGAGTTTGATGCCGTGCTGCACGGCGCCGGTGATCCCGGTCGCTCTGGGGAAGACCAGCAGGCCGCCGATACGCTTCTCCGACAGTTCGAAACAGGCCTCGGTGATCTCCTTCAGAATGCGACGGGAGACCGGGTTGTTCTTGAACCTGAAGATTACCAGGGGACTCACTCTCTCCAGCAGTTGCCTGATCTCAGGCTGGAAGACCACGATGATCAGCAGGAGGGTAACACCGAGGAGGTACTGCAGAATCTGGGTGGTGAGGAGGAGTCCGCTCCAGTTCGCGATACTGTAGAGGATACCCAGGCCGCCGAGACCGATCAGGATATGATAGGCCCGCGTGCCCTCCAGCCACATGTAGAGGCTGTAGATCAACGCCGCTATGATGAATATATCCAGCAGGTTGACTAGATTAAACATCGGTGTGGATTCCTCGGGCGTGGATTATGTTCTGCCATACTGAGTTTGACAGGATTTCACGCACATAAAGATAAGTCAAAATGGGACGCTTGCCAATAACAACGATTCCCGGACCGGTTCGCCGTCAAACAGCCTGCCCGCTCCGGGATGGGGGCGCTGAACGTTCGCCACGGGATGCAGTTGACGCACGTTCGCCGCGGGATGGGGGCGCCGCACGGTCGCCGGTCCGCAGCGAAGGCAGGGTCAGCACGTTACTGAAGGCCGTTCCGCCCGATACGACGAATTCCAGGGCTTCCTCCACGGGCAGGTCCACGGGTATCACGTCCCGCCGCGGCACGATTACGACGCGGCCGGCCGCGGGATTGGGTGTGTTGGGAACGAAGACGCTGACCATATTCTCGCGATCGCCCTCACTCGGGATCTCCCCGGCTATGAAAGCGATCATCCACGCCCCGCGGCGCGGGTACTCGACCAATACCGTCTTCCATGTGCGGGTCTCACCCACCTTCGCGAAGGAGTCCAGCAGTTTCTTTACCGGGTGGTAGACTCTTCGTGCGACGGGCAGCCGCATCATCTGGTCCTCGAACCAGGAAATCAACCTGCTGCCCAGTACGTTCGACGCTACGAAGCCGGCCACGTAGATCACGACCAGCATGAGCAGGATACCCAGTCCCGGTATGCGGGTATCCAGGTCCAGCAGTCCCCGGATGACCGGTTCGGCAAAGGAGTCCATCCAGGTCAGTAGCCAACTCAGTATGGCGACCGTGGCGGC
>JAPOOT010000015.1 GCA_026713285.1 Gemmatimonadota bacterium
ATCGGCGTCGTAGCCCGCGGAGGACAGGAAGGCCCTGCGCATGTACCGGCTGAACTCCGTATCTCCGTACCGGGTCAGGTTCTTGTCGATTCCGGTCAGTTCAGCAGGGTCCATGGTTGCTCCAGGTGGCGCATGCGTTCGGCCGTCGCGGTACCGCGCATGGTCTCCCAACGCAGTTCCGCGCGGGAAGCCGGAAGTCTGCGCCTGAGAAAATCCAGTTCGGCTTCCGTACGACACGATGAGCAGGCCAACAGGTTCAACATGCGCCGGCGATCACCGCCGCCAAGAGCATTGTGCAGGGTCATCTGGTTGAACACGATCACGTCGCCCGGCGCATTGTCGGGGGCGAAACAGGGGACATCCTCCATGCCGACGCCCCAGAGCGCCTGGGTGTCGAGATTGCCCTGCCATCCGTGCCGGTGGGAACCCGGGACGAGTCTCAGGGCACCCGTCTCCCGGGTCAGATGATCGAGATACATTGCCCACTTGACCTGGCCTACCGGGTCTCCATGACAGTCCGGATGCCACATGCCGTCGCCGACGTACAACTCGCCGCCGCTACCCAGGTAGTTGAAGTCCGCTCCCAGGAGGCCTGCGAGCAGTCCCGTGACCTTCGGGTTGTCCAGCAGCGAACACAGGCGGGCGCTGCGTTCGATGAAGGGCCCCAGGCTCGACCTCTTGCTGCCGTCATGTACGACACCGGCCTCGGCAAAAACGCGCTCGAATTCTTCGATGATCCACGGTGCCTCCTCACGCATGAGTCCAGGCAGGACGAGGTAACCGAAATCGGCGAAAAACCTTTTCTGCGAGGCGTCCAACACCATATCACTCCTCTCGGGCCGCAACGGAACAAAACCGACCTCAGACGACGCGGCTGGGCAGTGTCCGGCCGGCCAGTCCCGCCTTGAGATTGTCCACGGTCAAGCGGGCCATCGCGTCGCGCGTACGCGTGGTCGCGCTGCCCAGGTGGGGTGCGATCACCAGGTTGTCCAGTCCAAGCAGCGGGTGATCTCTCGGCAACGGTTCGGGTTCGGTGACGTCCAGCGCCGCCGCGGCGATCCAGTCGTTGCTCAGTGCGTTGTAAAGCGCGCCATGGTCCACGACGCCGCCCCGCGCCAGATTGACCAGGACGGCGGTTCTCTTCATGCGTTTCAGGGCGTCTTCGTCGATCAGTCCACGGGTCTGATCGGTGAGCGGACAGTTCAACGTCACGAAGTCCGAGACTTCGAGCAACGATTCCAGCGCGACGTACCGGGCCTGGTAAATGTGGTCGTCGGGATCCCGCCTGCGATTGTGGTAAACGATCTCCATGTCGAACCCGGCGGCCCGCCTGGCGACCTGCTTCCCGATGCTGCCCATGCCGATGATGCCGATGGTGCTGCCGTGCACCTCGTATCCGTGCAGAATGCTGGGATCGTAATGGATGAATTCGGGGCTGCGGGCGAACCGGTCCCCGACGACGACCCGCCGTGCCGCCGCCATCAGGAGGGTAAAGGTCATGTCCGCCGTGGCGCCGTCGAGCAGGTTCGGCGTATTGCCTACGGGAATGCCCCGTTCCCGGGCCGCCTCGGTATCGATGTGGTCGACACCGACCCCGAAGTTGCTGATGACCTTCAGGTTCGGCATGCGGTCCATTGTTTCCCCGTCCGTTGGAGGATGCCCATAGGTAAGATAGGCTTCGACAAGACCCCACCGGTCGTCTCCGTCGGCCAGATCGTCAAGCAGAAGGAATGTATCCCCGGGTTCGAACAGGTCCAGCACGGAAGGCGGCAAGGGTACGTCCAGCAAGATGTGACTGCCCATCGGTTTTTCCTGTCACACATTCCGTTTGCCGCGCGGGAGGCGGTGCGGAACGTCGAGACTAAATGACTCCGGGTTCGTCGATCGTGAGCGTGCGCGCATCCCCGTCCATCGTAGCCCGCACCCCCAGGGGCAGGGTCGCTTTGTACGTCCCGTGGCCGATGCCCAGGCCATAGATTACCGGGATTCCGAGCGGTTGAAGCCGTTCCATGAACACTTCTTCGATACTGAAATTGCCATAAGGGAATGCGGGACTGTCAGGCGCGCTGCCACACCCGGCACATTCTCCGATCACGATTCCGGACAGGCAATCCAGCCGGCCGGCCTGAAGCAGTTGCGTCAGCATCCGGTCGATCCGGTGGGGCTCCTCGCCTATGTCCTCGAAAAACAGGATCGCACCGTCGTACTCGAATTCGTAAGGTGTTCCGACCGCGGCCGCGAGTAACGATAGCGTGCCACCGATCAACGGTCCCGTGGCCATGCCGCCGTGAATGGTCTGCACGGGAGGCATGTCCTCGGGATGCAAAATGCCGCCTATGGAATCGGATCCTGAAACTGCCTTCATGAACGCATCCCGGTTGTACGGGTGGAAACCCGGACTCATATCCGACGCAACCATGGGCCCCCAGAAGGTGACCAGGCCGGTACGTTGATGGATTGCCCCGTGGAGGGCCGTTATGTCGCTGTATCCGACGAAGACCTTGGGGTTGGCGCGGACGATATCGAAATCCATGCGCGGCAGCATGAGGACGGACCCGTATCCGCCGCGTAGACAAACGATCCCATGGATATCCGGATCGGTGAACATGCCTTCCAGGTCGGCCAGGCGGTCGGCGTCCCGGCCGGCCAGAAATCCGTGCCTGTCCGCCAGGTGCGGTGCGGTCACCGTGTGAAAACCGAGGGCTTCGAGTGAACGGCGGCCGTTCAGCAGCGCGCTCGGGAGCGCGGAGTGGCTGGCCGGCGCAACGATCCCGATGGTATCACCAGGTTTCAGGGCCTGCGGTTTCAGAACGTTCATGTTTTATGAATATAGATTCGCGGGTATTTCCGTCAACCTCTTTGCCCGCGCGATCAGCCCCTGCCGAATTCTATTGTCAACCCGGTTTACAACCGTATTTTCGAAGCGGATAGATTGAATAAATCAACGCGATTTGTGTATACAGTCCTGATGTGCATTCGAACGATGGAAACAATAGATTCGGGAGTCTGGAATCCATGACGTCAAAGCCGTTTTCCCGCCGATCGTTTCTTTCCAACACCGCCCGGGCGACCGGTGGAGTGATTACCCTTGGCGTGCTGTCCCGCACCGGCGCGCTCGACGCACAGGAACCCCCTCCCTTCGAATACACCTGGCAGAACCTGGACGCTCGCCAGGGCCGTACCGTGGACGCGCTGACCCGGATGATCATGCCGTCGGACGAAAACGGCCCCGGTGCGGCGGAAGCCCGCGTGATCGTATACATCGACCGGGCCCTCGGCAGCCACCGGGCCGAATACAAGGAGTCCTATGTCTCCGGCCTGGCCGCTTTCGACCGGTACTGTCAGCTTTCGCACGAAGCCGGCTTTCTGGATCTCGATACAAGAAACCGGCGCAGGGCCCTGATGGGTATCGACCGTGCGAGGTCCCCGCGGAACTGGCCGGGGGACGCCCCCATGGGCGCCCGGGATTTCCTGCGCATGCTGGTCACGCATACCATGGAGGGCATGTTCAGTGATCCCTCGTATGGCGGAAACTATCGCGAGACCGGATGGAAGCTGATCCGATTTCC
>JAPOOT010000085.1 GCA_026713285.1 Gemmatimonadota bacterium
CCGTTCGCAATCGGACCTCCCCGTCCAGACGTATCGGCCGCAGGGCGTGCCGGTCGATCGCGGCGACGTCGGCCGCCAGTTTCGTGCGCGCCATGTCGGCGATCCAGGACCCGGTATCCTCGATGGGTTCCCGGGTCCGGCCAATGCGGACGTCATAGATTCTGCGCACGGTTTCCCTTAGCTCGGCGACAGCCGATATCGCGGGATCCATCGGCACGGGCGCCGACGCGGGCGAAGGAACCGTAACTGTGGGATTCATCGGCGCGGGCGCCGACGCAGGCGAAGGAATCGATACCGCGGGGCCGGATGTACCGGACGAATCAGGCACGGGCGCTGAACCAGAATTCGCGGCACCGGATGGATCAGACGAACCTGTCGCATTCGCGAGGGTTGAAAGCATGGACGAACCGGCGGGTACCAGTACGGGACTTAAATTGGAAACAGCCGTCTTGCCGCCGGCCCGGCGAAAGGTGATTTCGAAGTCTGCCCAGGTGGGTACCCCGTCCCGGCGTGGTAACCAGGTACCGGCCATCGACGAACCGGACCACGTGCTCCGCCGGGTGCGGTTCGGGACCGGCAGCCGTGCCTCCCGCGATGAACAGCTGAACCTGGGGAAAGGCCAGCGCGAGGTCTCTCGCCTCGTCCATACTCATGTTGACGAGCGCGATTCGTACGTCAGCGAGGCCCGCGGGCCCGGCCAGGAGTGATTCGAGCGTCTCGCTGGGATCGTGAATATCCAGGGCCGCGGAATCCACCGATGAAAGGTCGTCGGCCATCCGGGACGAGACGAGCCCCATGACGGCGATCCGCAGTCCGCTCCTTTCGGTCAGTAGGAAAGGTGTGGTGGCCCCATGGACTGTGTCGCCAATTCCCAGATTAGCGCCCAGTTTGCGGAAATTCGCCTGGCCTGCGCGGGATACGAGCGTGTCGAGCCCGTAGGTAAACTCGTGGCCGCCCACCGTCATGGCCTCGTATCCTGCCATATCCATGAGTTGAAACAGCGTGCGGCAACCGTCCACGTCGCACGCGGGCGTCGCGCCCATCGCGTTCCCGCCGTCCAAGACCAGGATCGAGTCTCCTCCGGCGCGATCATGGGCACGGATCATCGACGCGAGCGCGGAAAGAACGCCCTGTCCCCCCGCATCTTCAGGATCCTGGTTCCCTGCCCGATCCGCATCGTCGAACCCATGCTCGGAGTAGATACCGCCCCACAGATCATTGGTATGTAGAATGGTGAGCCGGTGCTCTGTAACCTGGGCGTCGGCCGTCGGAGGGGAATAAACTGCGCCCGCGAAATATAAGGTGCCCGCGGCCATGCACCACCACGCCGCTGCCGCAACAATCAAACCGGCCTTTTTCATCCGTGATTTATCCTTACGTGTCCTGTTCGATGGGTGTATTGGTTCAAGTGCGTATAATTCAGGTGCGTTTTCTTAATCGACGAGGCAATATAGCATACACGAACAGTATCGCAACCGTAGATAGGATTCCTGTTTGTGTAGCTACCTTCATGTTTTGAGTTTCCGGTTCGATAGTGACCACCGGAGTGATCTGTGATTGTGTAACAAATTACTGACTTACTACTAACAAATACTAAATTAGTAATAACGAATAGGATATCGACCGCCGAATGAGAACGGCCGGACATGAATTCGTGAGCGGCGGGAATGGGGGTTTATGCTGGTCGAGGCTGGCGCGGTACCAACCGGGGGATTGGACAAAGATTACTTTGATCGAGTTCAGATATACCCGGTCAAGTTCACGTATATCCGGTCACCACGATGCGAAGGGTGTACCAACCGTGCGGGAAGGCTAAAAAGCGCGTCGGCAAACCGATATAAAACAACTCCGGGGTCCATGCTGAGGCGGGACGCAGCCTGGTTCCCTACTTCTTCTCTGTAAGGCGACCTGACAGGTACTTGTGGATGACGCTGGACAGCAGCGTCTGATAGGGTATCCCCTCTTCCCTGGCCCTCGCGTGCGCGAGATTGAAGTCGCGTTCGGTCACCCGGAGATTCACTCGCTTGGTCTTGTTGAACGTATTGCGAGCCGCCTGCCTGGCCAACTCGGCCTCGCGTTCGGCGTCAGCGGCGGAGCGTAACTCGTCCCGCTCGAATCGTTCGAGCACGTCGCGTTCTTCAGCGCTCAATTCCTTACTCACAATGTC
>JAPOOT010000014.1 GCA_026713285.1 Gemmatimonadota bacterium
GGGAGGTCCGATTGCGAACGGTCGCGCGGCTGGTACGCGACAACGACGTGCTCGTTCGCGTTTCCGCGTCGGGGCGGCAGTTGCGGGCATGGGCCGGCAGGTTGCCGGGGGAGCACGACGTGGTCTTCGCGGGGTACGATGCGGAATCCGGCGCGGTTGACGGTCGGCCGCTGAATCGGGACAGGACGTACGTGGTGGCTGTCCCGCAGATCGGAGCGGCAGGAGCCGGCCAGGAAGGAGCGCTGAATCAGGACAGGACATACGTGGTGGCTGTCCCTCTGGTGCTGGCGGATCAGGACCTGACCCGGCAGGCCAGGAATTCTCGCATATCGAACGATCCCGGTGCGCGCATCGGACTGAGGGAAATGGTGACGGCCCACGTGCGGGATCACGGTACTGTGGATCGCTGGGAAGGAATCCGGCGCGGGCCGCGCAGTGTGATGGAGGGCAGCACGCGGTTAAATGGATCCTTGTCGCAGACTACGCTGGAAGGACCCACCGACCAGTATCTTCGCGATCCGTTCCTGAGCGGCGAAGAGGCCCTGGCCTGGATCGTTAACATCGAGCACAATTCAACCCGGTACACCCCGGCGGGAACGATTTCGGCCCAGTTGAGGACAGGCTACGGCAGGTTGAATAACAACGGAAGTCAACAGGAGGCCGTGGACCGGATTGACGGCGAACTGGTCTATTCGCTACCGTACGCGCAATTGTCCAGTTCGTAGGATTCGACGTCAACACGGTATGGACCGGTGACGAAGGACGGAAGCATCCCGTCGTGCTCCGGTTCAAGGGAGGTCTCCGGACTGAACTGGGTTCCCAGGCCATCGTTCGCGTCAGCCTGGCCCTGGAAAGAGACCGGATTACCGCGATGAACGTCGTGGGCGTCGAGGTGGCGCCCGAATACTGGATGACACTTCTACCAGGCAATACGCTGTCGTCGCGGGCCCGCGTTTTCTGGGGCACCGGACGGTGCCAGACGATGTCGGTACAGCACTTCAACCACCTGCGTTTCCGCCTGCTGGACGATCTTGCCGCCACGCTCGACGCGAACATCTTCCTGCACCGGGACAGCGACATCGACCGGTCGGCCGTCAAGTTCGAACTGCAGGTCGGCCTCGGATACGACTGGCGTTACTACAGGTGAGCGTGGTAGCGCCGGCCGTCCGCATTTTGCCATCAACCCCCAGTCTCTATTACTAATTTAGCATTAATTAGTAATAGATCAGTAATTCGATCTTCATGGTAGTTTCTATTTGACACCAACTACTAATTTTGTATAATTTAGTATTAAATTAGTAGTTGGGAACCGATATTCCGGATATCGCTTGAAAACTCACGATGAGAATACCGAAGACACCTCCCCATATTGCTGATCTATTCAAGACAGTCGGCACGGATCAAAGGAAGTTCCTCGAAGTAATGCAGTCCGTTAGTTCGAGCACTGGCGGTAATTACATGCACTGGGATGATCTCTTGTACAGGAAGCCTCCGGAAGGGCTGACTCACGAGGAATGGTGGCTGGGACTTAAGATGGCGAGGATGGCAGCAGCCAACATTCTGCCATTGATGTTAGACAAGAAGTTAGGTGCTTTCAGCTACAATCTTACGAAACCGATACCCGAACGGCTGCACGAAATCGATCTTAGAGCCGGAGGCCGCATCGAAATGCCGTCACAGGTTACCAATCCCGAGACCAGAGACCGGTATTACATCGAATCTCAAATCGAGGAGGCGATAACGTCCAGTCAACTGGAAGGTGCGTCGACAACGCGACGGGTTGCGAAACAGCTTATTCGCAGCGGAAGACGGCCGCGCGGGCGAAGCGAGACCATGATATTTAATAACTATCTGACAATGAAGCTGATCGTAGAACTGAAGACCGAAAAAATGACGCCGGAACTCGTGTTGCACATTCATGAGAATGTGACGAGAAATACGCTCGATGATCCTACCGCCGCCGGGAGGATCCGAAAATCCTCAGAAGATATCTACGTCGCGGATCGTGAGGACCAGGTGATCCACAGACCTCCGCATGCCGATAC
>JAPOOT010000013.1 GCA_026713285.1 Gemmatimonadota bacterium
CAGTTCCGGGTGCTCGGCCGATGGCCGGACGGATCGGTGAAGTGGGTGCTCGTGGATTTCCAGGCGGATGCCGACCCATCGGGCAGGGCGGTATATACCCTGACCGATGAAGCGGCCGGGGGTACGGGCGACCTTCCAGCGCCGCCGCCCGCCAGTTCCGTGCGAATCACAGAAACAGACCGGGACCTCCACGTGCACACGGGCGCGTTACGTTTCAGGATAAGCCGCCATCAATATGGACTCTTCCATTCTGTGTCACTCGGCCACGCCCCGGATGAAACGCCCAACCTGGCGCATTCAGCTCCCGATCAGGGTGGCGATGCCTGGGCACGGATCAGCGAGGGTGCTTCCGACGGGAAACTGAAACGCCGGCTGTACGGTCCGGGCGGAATTTGCCGGGCATCCCTGGCCGGTGACTCCTACGATGTGACGGTCGAGGATCAGGGCCCATTGCGCGCCGTCATCCGGATGGAGAGCGCCCTGGAAGCCGACATCCCCATGCACCATTACGCCGGGTACAGGCCGGTACGTTGTATCACCCGGATTCACGCCTATGCCGGCCACGCCTTTGTCCGGATTCTGCAGACCCACGTCTTCACCTGCAATCCGCGGGAAGTGGAAATCGAAGACCTGGCCTTGAATGTACCCGCCCCCTGCGCCGGAACCGGTCTTGGCTACGCTTTCGGACTGGATGGGGTCGAGGAGGGAACGCTCGATTCGGAAGAACTGCTGAAAATCGCCCAGAAGAAAGATGACGTGGTGCAGATATCCCGCGGTCGACCAGGATGTGAAACCATGATCGCGGAGGGCGAAACCTGCGAAGGTTGGGCGACGCTCGGAGACGGGATATATGGCGTAGGCGTCGCCTGCCGGAACATGGCGGAGGAGCATCCGCGGACTATCGAAGTCACCGGTGACGGCCGTGTTAACCTGTACGCGCGGCACGACCCGGACGGCGGCCGCCTTTCCCTGGCGCGTTACTCCGAAGAGGTCTCATGGCACGAAGGAGAAGGGTTATATGCCGACGGTACGGGCATAGCGAAGACCTCCGAGTTCTTCGTGCAATACTTCGAGGAAGATCGACGGGACAAGGGGGAGAATACGCAGCGGGACGAGGCGATTGAAATACTCCGATGCGCCCTGTCGCAACCCCACGTATCGGTTCCACCGGCGTGGATGGCCCGATGCGAGGCCGCGGGGGGATTCGCGGTCCCAAGTTTCTCGGAAGCCGGCGATCCGGGCGACCAGGCGGATCCGAGAGCGGATCAGAAACAGGAAGTGCCGGCCGATCCGGAGATCCTGCAAGCCGCGGACCGCATGCTGACGGGGTTTGCCGACTGGCTCGCACGAAACATCCAGCTTGGCCGCTGGTACGGGTACCTGGACTACGGGGACGTGCGCGCAACCTGGGATGAAGAGGAAGATGACTGGATGGACCGGGGACGCTGGGGCTGGTGCAACAGCGAGTGGGACCCCCGCCACGCAATCTGGGTACAGTACCTGCGCACCGGCGATCCGCGTTACTATGGACTGGCCGAAGCCATGACCCGCCACTCCATGGACGTAGACACGTGCCACTGGCACCCCTTCCGGCCCTACATGGTTGGTGGCTGCTACCGCCATGGGGTTGGCCATTTCAGCGACGAGCCCTGTGCTTCCCATACCTTCATCGACAACTGGATGGACTACTACCATCTGACCGGTGATGGCAGGACCCTGGAAGTCCTGCGAGAAGCGGGCGCGTTCTTC
>JAPOOT010000012.1 GCA_026713285.1 Gemmatimonadota bacterium
CCGAGCAACTTGTACACCGGCAGGCCCGCCGCCTTGCCGGCGATGTCCCAAAGGGCCATATCGATGGCGCTTACCGAGCTGCCCCACGGCTTGAAACCGCCCAACCGTCGTATACTCGCGATGACTCTGTTTACGTCCGTGGGATCCTGGCCGATGATGAAATCCCGGTAGAAGAGGACGTGGGGTTTCAGGTAGTGCTTGGAGTTCTCTATCTGTCCAAGCCCGTGGATCCCCTCGTCCGTGGTGATCCGTACCACCGGGTTCTGGCCGATCACGGCGCATTTCAGGTCGGTGATTCTCATGCTGGATACCCTTTCGACTGCAACCGTTTCTCCCATCCTGCCGGTTTGCCCGCTTCATCCCATGCCTTCATTTCGTCCAACAGGCGTTCAACGACTTTCTTCGGCCCCTGGAATCCTCCCTGGCGTTTCATTTCGCAGACCCCTTCCGACAACTGATCCTCGTGTTCCGCTATGGGACCGGTACCTGGCGTCCAGGACGCGTAGGACGTGCAGTATCGCTGGAACATCGTGCGACGCGGCGGATCGTGCCGGGGCCAGGGAAGTGCGCCGTGACAAAGCGCTTCGGTGAAAATGACCGCGTCCCCGGCGTTGACGGGAACATTGACCACTGCCGGCGGACCGGAGCGGATGTTGATGTGCTCCGGCCGTTCGAAATAGGTCTTGTGGCTGCCCGGTATGCAGACGAATCCGGCCCCGTCGGGAACGTCCACGAGGGAAATGGCCGCGTTGATAAAGGTGGCGAACACTTCGCCGTCCGCCGCCTGGTAGTCGTTGGCCGGGTTTCTCCACGCCCCGGAGGCGCCGTTGTGCAGCGTAATCTCGTCGCTGTCCGGCAGGTTCACGGTGAGTGCGGACAACAGATGCTGGGGTCGTTCCCGGGTCAATGCGAGCACGACGCGCATGATCGGCAAGTTCAGAATCAGTCGGTCGAAAACCGGGTCGGCGTACTCGGCGTGGAGAATGGCCCGCGCGGCCGTCGGTTTTTTCCCTGGATCCTCGTAGGAACAGAGCGGCGGCGGCAGTTCGTCCTCGTCCATGCCGTGCCACGCGTCGCACCGGGCGATCATGTGTTCCAGATCCTCCAGGGGAACAACCCGGCGGAGAACCAGGTAACCATGCAAGTCGAACAGCCATTTTTCTTTGTCTGTGAGCATCGGATGAAATTCGTTTGATGTGAACCGGGTGCCGGAATCCGGCGCGGGCGAGGCTTCACGCTGGTCTACGTTAATTTACCGGTTTGCGGGCGCTCGTCAATTCACATACGCGTTGTGGAACTCGATCCACTTCGGAAGGACTTCCTCGATTACTTCCCTGGGCGGCAGGAACGCGATCCTCAGGTGACTGGTGCCCGGTTGCTGTCCGAATCCTGCCCCGTTGACCGTGACCAGCCCGGTCCGATCCAGAAGTCCCATACAATAATCGAAATCGTCCGTTCCGTCCGGCAGTCCGTCCAGCCTGGGGAACAGGTACATCGCCCCGGTCCGCCCGAAACAGGAAACACCGTCCATATGATCGAATCCCGTCCTTATCATGACCGCCTTGTCGTGGAGGTCTTCGAGGATCTTCCGCCGCTCATGCGTGAAACGGCGGTAGGGCGCCGTGTTCTCCGGCGGGGGATTGACCAGCAGGTACATCATCAACTGCCCGACCGTATTAGAGCAGATATTCACCGAAGCCTGTTTGAGCACGAGGTCCGTGAATGACAGATCGGTGTTCCGAATGCGCGGAGCGTTTCTGATCTCGAGGTATCCGCCCCGGTGGCCGCATTCGCCGTAGAATCCCTTCGAGGTGCTGTGGACGCTGAAGAGCGGGACGTCGCCCCGGCCCAGCACCCGGGCGAAGGATACGAATCCCGCGTCCGCGTCGTAGACGTTCTCCTGGTAGACCTCGTCGGCGATGATGGCCAGGTCGTTGTCCGCAGCGAAAGCGATGACCTCCCTGACGGTCTCTTCGTCCAGTACGGCGCCTGTCGGGTTGCCCGGATTGATGACCACGATGGCCTTGACGGTAACGCCGCGCTTCCGCGCGCCTTCCAAAGACGAATCCAGCAGGTTCCGGTCCATGGCCCAGCCCGATTCTTCGTCGAGGAAATAGTCGACCTGCGCACCGCCGCATCGCTTGATGGCGGCGGAATACAGCGGATACTGAGGTATTGGAATCATGATGCCGTCGGATTCGTCGTCAATCAACAGGTCGATGACGTAACGCACCGCTTCGCTGGCGCCGTTGGTGATGAATATCTGCCCCGGATCGGAACGGGGAACAGAACCGCTGACCGCTCCGTCTCTCCGGTCTATATATTCCGCCACGGCTTCCCGGATGAACCGCGGTCCGCTGCTGTCCGAGTAGGCGCCCATGCCGGTTTCCAACTGCGACAGGTAGTTTTCGCTGAGTTCGAGCACGTAATCGGAGTGGAAATCATCCAGTCCCAGTCCGTCCAGGACACCCCCTTTGAACAGTTTTTTGAGTCGCCGTTCACGCTCGATTCGAATGGGGTGTTCGACCAGGCTCAGCACCTCCCGGTAGAAGGAGACGGGCTGCTGCCCGAGCGCCTGGGGATTGCCGAGGTTGCACGGAATGATGCGTCTGCCCTGTTGCTTCAGTTCGGCTGCCCGACTGGGAATCGGTCCCCGCACGGCGTACTCCATTTCGAGTATCCTTCGGTTGACCGTCATGTCCCGGGGCATGTAACATTGCATGGTCTTAAAGCTCCGAAGTGGCAGCGGGGCGCTGGCGCGGAAATCCCGGCGAATCCCGCCCAGTCCAGGCGAGTCCAGGCGAGGCCAGGCGAGTCTATAGAAACCTCGACAGTGAATCCTTCTACGTTATCCTGACGGTTGTTATCTTAAAGTATAGAATTCCTTCGTCTTTTTGTCGATGGATTAATGGCCGGCACGCCGACCGTCTCCCACGAATTATTGCTTGACCACCCCTTGTTCACGGGGTAACTTCGCCCTATACTGACCTGAACATCCGACAGTCAATGTACGAACATTCCATATTCGCCTGCCGGCAAAAACCGCAGTACCGATAAAGCGCTACAGGTCACGCCGGTCCGTGGCCGTACGCCTTGCGCAGGACAGACAGCGCGATGTGGTACGTGGAACCGTCGCCGGATTAACCCGGGAGGAATCATGTTCCCAAGTTCAATAGAACGCAGGGCAACAGCCGCCGTGATCGCGGTTGGATTAGTGTTTTTGGTGGCCGCGTGCGCGGACATGGAAGTGCAGGAGCCTGCGTCCAACGCCGCGCAGGAAACCGCCTCCGACGCCGTGATGGCGCCGGTATTCGAGGTGGATCCCATGTGGCCGAAGCCGCTTCCCAACCACTGGATCCTGGGTTCCGCCATTGGCGTGACCGTCGACTCCAACGACAACATCTGGATCATACACCGTGGCAACGGCAATCCGAGTACGGAACTGGGCGCCGCGCAGGATCCGCCCGTGGCCGAATGCTGCATTCCCGCCCCGCCCGTACTCCAGTTCAGTCCCGAAGGCGATCTATTGAACCACTGGGGCGGGCCGGGTGAAGGATACGACTGGCCCGGATCGAATCACGGCATAACCGTAGACCCGATGGGCAATCTGTGGATAGGTGGCAACGGAGGCGACGACGCCCATATCCTGGTCTTCGCACAGGACGGCACCTTCCTGAAGCAGTTCGGTTCCCCGGGCGCACGACGGGCAGAATCGTTCGACGAGGCGGAACCGGCATGGACCGGCAACAGCATGGATCCCGGGAATTTCGGGCGGGTGGCCAAGATCTCCTTCGACGCCAGCGCGAACGAGGCCTACGTAGCGGACGGCTACCTGAACAAGCGGGTTGCGGTGCTCGACGTCGAGACAGGGACCCTGAAGAGGTACTGGGGCGCCTACGGCAACGAGCCGGACGATGCCGATATCGGGCGGTATGATCCGGAAGCTCCGCCGGCCCAGCAGTTCCGCAATCCAGTCCACGCCGCCGATCCTTCAAACGACGGTCTCGTCTACGTCTGCGACCGCCCGAACAACCGTATCCAGGTATTCCGGACAGATGGAACCTTCGTGCAGGAGAAAGTCCTCTCGGTCAACACGCTGGGCGCCGGGTCTACC
>JAPOOT010000106.1 GCA_026713285.1 Gemmatimonadota bacterium
CCGGGCAGGAAGCGGCCGGACACGGGCAGGAGCTGGGCCGCCTGGAGCATGAGGGGAATGGAGACCGCCGTAAGCAGGGCGAGGACTGGAAGGGCGGTCTGCGGGCGCCGGATGAGGTAGCCGCGCCAGAGCGACAGGATGGCGCCGCTCATGCCGAAGCCGAGGAGGGCTATGGTAATGACGAGGAAGGCGAAATGGTACCAGCTCGCGTACTGCAGCACCCGAATCAGCCCGATTTCGAAGGCGATGACGCCGCAGGCGACCAGGCCGGCGGCCCGCACGAGGTATCTCGCCGGCAGACGCTCGGGCGCATTCGCGATTCCGGCGCGCGAGGTCACTGTTCGACCCGGCCTGTCATGGGCACGAAACGTACGGGCAAGACGGTGCGGGAGGTCCGCTCTCCGTCCGCGGTCTTCTGTACGACGACCAGCCGCTGCACCCCCGTCATCTCGCCGATGGGAATGACGATGCGGCCGCCGGGCCTGAGCTGGGACCACAGGAGGGGCGGCAGATGGCCGGCGGCGCAGGTGACGATGATGGCGTCGAAGGGGCCCGCCTCCGGCCAGCCGTAATAGCCGTCGCCATGGCGGGACCGAACCGAGTCATACCCCTCCTCTGAGAGCAGGCCGCGGGCCCGTTCCAACAGGGGTTCGATGATCTCCATGGTGTACACGTGGGGGGTCAGGTGGGCAAGCACGGCGGCCTGGTAGCCCGATCCGGTGCCGATCTCGAGGACCCGCGAGTCGGAGTCCAGTTCGAGCAGTTCGGTCATGTAGGCCACGATATAGGGTTGGGAGATCGTCTGTCCAAGCCCGATGGGCAGGGGCGTATCGTCGTAGGCGAGGCGCCGCGTCTGTTCGTGGACGAAGACGTGGCGAGGCGCGTCCGTCATGGCCCGGAGCACGGCTGCGTCCGTCACCATGGGGGACTTGTCCAAGATCTCTCCGACCATGCGGTCCCGCTCATCGCGCCGCTCATGGACGGACCGGGGCCGTGGCGGCGTCCAGGTCGTGTCGGCGGCGGTCGCGCCGGAAGCATGGCCCGCTGCCGTGGCGAAAACTTCCCCGCTGCGAACTTCGGGATCCGCGGTCGACGCCGAAGGATCCGGCTCCGAAGCGCAGCCGGTTGCTACGGCAACGCACAAAAACGCGAAAATCCCCAGGCACAGGACGCCCGCCAGATGTCCGGCTTCCCGGGCGAGTGGAGATGTCGAACGCGTGTTTTGTTCAGACATGATGCGCCCTTCCCCGTTCAGATATCGGAATAGGAATGGTCGTCCGGGTCGCGGCGCATGTTACGCAGGCGCCACACCGGCTCGTCGAGCGATTTTCCAAGAATATCGAGACAAGCGTGTTCAATTCCGCTCAGCGCGGACAGCATGATGGGCATCTGGCGACTGTAGTTCGACCGGAACAGCGTCCGCCAGTGATCCTCGATCTGCCGGGGATCGCGGCGAGCGAGGCAGTCTTCCATGTCATGAATGGCACGGGCGGCCGTGCGGCCGTGTTCGTAGTTCATGGGCGATCCGTAACCCACGAGTTCCGAATCGGTATGCGCCTTGAGCAGCAGTCCGCGCTGCTTCAGGGGAATGACCTCGAACCGCGTGATCTTCATGCGTCCGCCACCGGCCGCCTGTAGAATCGCTGGGGGTTGGTCCGTGGCTCGAAGCCGAGGATGCGCCGGGCCTTGTCGATGGTGTATTTGCCCTGCTGCAGGTAGCTGCCCATGTTGAAAGCCTGGAAATAGTCCGGCACTTCCTCGATTTCCAGGGCCAGCCGGCAGGCCTCCGCCAGGTCGTCGTAGACGATGGTGAAGGGCGGGTGGTCGGCGTTCTTCACCGGCTCTTCGGGCATGGGGCCCAGACCGTTGAACTGGTAGCACACGGTGTGTATCCGGTGCTTGCGGGCGTAGATTCTGCAGATCTCCATGGCCAGATGCTTGGTCAGCATATAGTAGCCCGTGCCCGGCGCCTGGGGCACGTCCCCGATTTCGTGGTCGTGGAGGTAGCCGGGGATGATGATCTCAGGCCCTGTGTGCAGGATCTTCGTAATACCGAGTTCGGCCGCCGCCTTCATCACGTGCCATGCGCCCCGGACG
>JAPOOT010000011.1 GCA_026713285.1 Gemmatimonadota bacterium
ATGGGCAGGTTCCGGTTGGGGACGTCAGTCCGCGTAGACCCCGTCGAGCGCTTCTTCGGGTTCGGGAAGGGGGCTCTGTTCCGCGTAATCGACCGCGTCATCGACGATGCCCTTGACTTCTTCCTTGATCCCGTCGAGCTCTTCGCGGGTAAAGTACTGCCGTTCCAGCAGGAGTTTCTCAGTCTTCGTGACCGGATCGTTGTTCCAACCGTCCTCTATGATATCCTTGGGAACGTAAAAAGCGTCGTCGTGCTGGGCGTGTCCCAGCAACCGGGTACAACGGGCCTCGATGAGCGTCGGACCGCCGCCCTCCCGGGCGAGCTCCACGGCGGTCCGCGTCGCCTTGTACACGGCGCGCACGTCCGTGCCGTCCACCAGAGAACCCGCGATGCCGTAACCCTGCGCGCGGTCCACGATGTTTTCGCAGGCGTACTCGTACCGGGTCGGGGTGGAGTAGGCGAACTTGTTGTTCTCCACGATCAGCACCATGGGCAGCCTGTGTACCGCCGCGAAGTTGAGTCCTTCGTGAAAGTCGCCGATACTCGAGCCGCCCTCGCCGATGTAGGTGAGGGAGACCGCGCCGTCGCCGCGGATCTTGCTGGCCAGCGCGACGCCCGCGGCCACGGGGATGTTCGCGCCGAGGTGACTGATCATCCCGACGATGTGGTGATCCCAGTTCCCGCAGTGCATGTTGCCGTCTTTACCCGCCGTCGGTCCATTGGCCCGGCCGAGGTACTGGCACATCATGTCCCGGGCGGTATGGCCTCGAAGAAAATGAGCGCCGATCACCCGGTGCATGGGGACCAGGACGTCCGCATCGCCCAGTGCGTGGGCGCTGCCCGCGGCAATCGCCTCGTGGCCTGCGCCCGCGTACGCCGCGCCCACGAGCCGGCCCTGCCGGAAGAGCCGGTAAATGCGCTCCTCGAATTCCCGCTGCAGGCGCATGGTAAGATACAGTATTCGATAGTCGTTCCGACCGAGGCCGAGATCGTCGAGGCCGGACTCGTTAAGGTCGGGGTCGGACAGGGCGGGGGCGGTCTCAACGTTCATGGCGCCTCCTGGGTGGGAAATGGCGTATTTTGTTCATATTCTCTGTTTCAATTCAGGCAGGCTCATCTCTTCAAAAACCATACCGAAGACGTCGCCCAGGTTTCGGAGGAGGCTGTTTTCGACATCCTCCATCGGAACCGGCCGGCCGAGAATCCGCTCCATCGAGCTGACCTCGCGGTCGGCAATGCCGCAAGGGACGATCCCTTCGTACAGGGACAGATCGGGATGGACGTTCACGGAAAACCCGTGCATGGCAATCCACCAGCTGACCCGAATGCCCAGGGCTGCGACTTTACTGTTTTCTACCCAGACTCCGGTAATCCCCTCCAGGCGGCGGGCCGCAATGCCGAAATCTCCCAGCAGTCCGATGATCACGCTTTCGAGATCGCGCAGGAACCGGTAGACGTCCCGGTACCACGCCGCGATATCGAAGATGGTGTAGCCCACCAGTTGGCCGGGACCGTGGCAGGTAATGTCTCCTCCGCGGTCCGTTTCGTAGACCTGGATGCCGCGGGCCTGGAGCGATTCTTCCCCGTAGAGCAGGTGATCGCCTGCCCTCAGCCTACGTCCGATCGTGTACGTGGGGGGATGTTCGAGAATCAGGAGCACGTTGTCGATCAGGCCGGAACGACGCGCCGCGAGCAGTTGTCGCTGAAGAGAAAGCGCCACGCCGTAATCCATCGTGCCGGCCCGAACAACCCAGCAAGGCAGCACCTGCCCTCCTCATACACGGCGACCTCGTATACCACAGGCCATATACCCCGCGTAAGCTATGGTTTCGCGGGCTGTCGTGTCAAGGTTTTTCTCCCTCGACAATGGCCCCGTAGAACTCCACCCTGCGGTCCTCCAGGCGGTCGAGTTCATAGGCCTTGGCCACGTTCACGATGTGCTTTTCCCGTGCGCCGGCCAGGTCCACGTCGGCAAAGAGGATCTCCTCGGAGGACCGGTCTCCTTCCGCCAGCGTCCGCCCGGTATAATCGACGATTTTGCTCTGTCCGATGAAGTTGGTGCCCCGTTCTCTTCCGACCCGGTTCACGGCGACGTAATTGATACGATTCTCGAAGGCGCGGGTGTTCACCACGAATTCGGTGTTGCAGTCGGCGCCTACCGGCCAGTTGGTGGGCAGGGCGATCAGCTCCGCGTCGCGTAGCATCATCACCCGGGCGCTTTCGGGAAACGCCGCGTCGTAACAGATATTCAGGCCGATGCGGCCGACTTCCGAATCGTACACGCGGAAGGGACGGTCACCGGGGGACAGGAACCGGTCGATTCCGAGAAAGGGGAGGTGGATCTTGCGGTAGTGTCCGATCAACCCGTTGGGCGCGATGAGGACCGCCGTATTGTAGATACTCGATCCATCGGCTTCCAACAGGCCGACGATGACGTGGATGTCCAGTTCGCGGCACCGCCGTTCGATGCGTTCGGTGAAAGGACCGGGCACGGGCTGGGCGGACGCCCGGGCTTCGTCCAGATCGGAAAAGCAGTAGCCGGTCAGCGCGCACTCGGGAAACACGGCCAGGTCGGCGCCTTCCCGTGAGGCCGACTGCATCGCGTCGAATACCTTGATCAGGTTCTGTTCGGTCTCGGCGAGTTTCAGATCCATCTGCACGCCGGCGACCCGGATGGTGTCTCGCATATATCCCTTTCTAGCCTTTTCTATACGCTGGCATGGCGCTCAATCCGGTCGAGGAAGGATGGAAAAGCCGGGTCAGGTGGGCTTCGATGACGCCCCGGTTGAGATCGGGGCGCTCCATGCAGGCGACGACCAGTTCATGGTCCACCTGTTCCGTCATTTCGGCGATGGCCTTCATGCGGTCGATGGAATTGATCAGGGCCTGCCGGATGGGGATGCGTTCCGGGAATATGTCGATGCCCATGTAACCGCTGTAGCCATACATCTTCAGCGCGTACATGCCGGCGAAGATCTGTTCCGGCGAAACGATGCCGACCTGCAGGTCCTGGTCGTAATTGCCCAGGGGCTGGCTGTTCCAGTGCGTGTGGGCCAGCCTTCCCTGGCGAAGAATGCGGCTCAGGGCATAGGGGAAATCCTCGAACCCCATGAGGACGTGGCCGAGTTCGGGATTCAAGCCCACGATGGCGTGGCCCTCATCAAGAAGCGCGCGGTTTTCGGGGGCCTGGAGCCGCTCGTCCACGTTCTGGGCCATGAGTATGCCGTCCGTCGTGTTCCGGTAGATGTTATTGCCCCGGGGCTCGTAAGG
>JAPOOT010000063.1 GCA_026713285.1 Gemmatimonadota bacterium
ATTCAGCGGTTTCCGGTTTAGTCAACATTTCAGCCAGGTCGTGGCTGACAGACAGCCGTGATTTACAGTTGGCAGACTATTTGCGGCTCATGAGATGACGAGGAAACGTATGAATGTGCGTGACGGTAACGGTCAATCCGGGAAAAAACCCGAGTCTCCTTTGCCGTTGTTAACGCGGAGGACCATGCTGCGCCGAGGCCTCGCGGGATTGTTGGCGGTTTCCTGCGCGGGCTGGAGGGGCGCCGATACCGTACTGGGAGGAGGGAACATGGTTTCAGCACAGGAAATCGAAACCGGCTTCGAAGGCGCCACGGATGATGAAATCGTCCTGGGCATGTCGGCCGCCTTTTCGGGTCCTTCCAGGGGTCTTGGAAGCGAGTTGTACCGCGGGGCGATGGCGTATTTCAACTACATCAACGACAACGGAGGTGTAGCGGGTCGCAAGATCACCCTGAAGCTATACGACGACGGGTACCAGCCGGATCCCTGTGTACGGAACACCATGAAGCTCATGCTCGAGGACAACGTGTTCCTGCTCTTCGGGTACGTGGGCACGCCGACCGTTACGCGCGTACTTCCTCTCCTGAAGAAGTTTCAGGACGAGCAGGTCTACCTTTTCTTCCCCTTCACCGGCGCCCAGCCCCAGCGGGAACCGCCGTACGGTGATTTCGCCTTCAACCTCCGGGCTTCCTACCGGCAGGAGACAGCCGGACTCGTGAACAATTTCCTCGACGCGGGCAAAAGGAAAATCGGCGTATTCTACCAGGCAGATGCCTACGGCAGAAGCGGCTGGGCCGGGGTCAGGGCGGCCCTCGACAGGCACGGCGAACGACTCGCGGGCGAAGCGACCTACCGCAGGGGCCAGCGATTCACGGGCAGCATGCGGGAACAGGTGGAAATCCTCAAGGCGAATTCTCCGGACGCCGTCATCTGCATCGGGTCGTACGCGGCCTGCGCTGCCTTCGCACGCGACGCCGTCGACCTCGACCTGCGGGTTCCCATCGCCAACCTTTCATTCGTGGGAAGCGAGAACATGCTCCAATTGCTCGGCGATCTGGGGGAGGACGTGGAGACCTACTCGCGTTATCTCGTCAACTCCCAGGTGGTCCCGAGCTATGAGGACACGTCCATTCCCGCCGTACGGGAATATCGCGAACTGATGGAACGCTACGATCCCGCGGTTCCCGAGGAACTCGTCAAGGAGACCTACAGCCCGTTTCCGCAGAGTTTCGTCAGTCTAGAGGGTTTTCTCGACGCCAAGCTGATGACCGAGATTCTGCGGCGCCTGGGAGGAAATCCGGACCGCGACGGCCTGGAGGAAGCGGTGTTCTCGGTCGAAAACTACGATCTTGGGATCGGCGAACGGGTCTCCTTCGGTCCGGACCGCCGGCAGGGGTTGCAAACCGTCTACTATACCGTCGTCGAAGAGGGCCGGTTCGTTACTCTGGACGACTGGCAAAGCTGGCTTTCCTGACATGAAAATTCAGAAGCTGTTCCAGCGCACCCGTTTCGGGATCTTTCTGCTCTTCGGCGTCATCGTCCTCTCCACGTCGGCTCTGTGTATATACACCGTGGATACACAACTGACGGCGGAATACGAGTCTAACAGCCAGAACATCGCCAAGAGCGTCGCGGACGCCAGCGTCGACATCCTGCTCAACCGGAACCTGGCGACGCTGCAATCGATGATCGATCAGTTCGTCGAGATTCAGGGCATTCGGTACATCTACATCACCAGCGAGGACGGCGAGTATCTCGCCCACACCTTCGTGCCCGGCATACCCGAACAGATTCTCGCGAGCGATCATTCGAATCTCGAACCCGTGGAGCGAAGCATCCCTGGACTGGGTGATTTCCTGGAGGTCGGCAGCCCCATCCTGGCGGGCGTGGCGGGCACGGTGCACGTCGGCATGGACCAGGATGAGGTCGCCCTCAAGATCCAGCGCGCCATCGGCCAGCAGGTCATCCTCATTTGCATTTTCCTCGTCGTGGGCGTCCTTGCTTCGATCTGGCTCGTCAATCTCGCGGCAAAACCCCTCGCGGAGCTACTCGCCTACGCCGTCAATATCGCGGGCAACAAGGAAACGGAAGCCTCGGCGGACGATCTCCTTGAACGGGACGACGAAGTAGGCGATCTGGCCCGTCTCTTCCGCCACATCTCCGATCAGTCGCCCGACTCCGGTGCGCCCGGCGCGCCGCCGGAGAAGGCACGGTAGGAGGATAAAAAGCGATGCGCATTCCCCGAAGCGCCATCGCGCTCTTCTGCACGGCGCTGCAGATCTGCTTCGGCACGGTATACGCCTGGAGTTTCTTCCAGACCATACTGGTGCGCCAGATCGGTTGGACCCACACCGAGACGGCCTGGGCCTTCAGCATCGCCATCTTTACCCTCGGCGTATCGGCCGCCTGGGCCGGGAACATGCTGCCGAAGATGGGGCCGCGCAAACTCGCCCTTATCGGCAGCTTCCTGTTCGCGAGCGGTTACCTGGTCTCGGGCCTGGCACTTGAGATGAACAGTATCCCGTTGTTCTATCTCGGCTACGGAGTGATTGGCGGCGCGGGCATCGGGCTGGGGTACGTCACGCCGGTCGCCACCGTGGCCAAGTGGTTTCCGGATCGCAAGGGCCTGGCTACCGGGATCGTCGTCATGGGATTCGGCGTGGGTGCGTTCCTGCTAAGCAAGGGCCTGGCGCCCTTCCTCATCGTCCGGACCGCGGGCGCATTGCCAGAAGTCTTCTTCTGGCTCGGTATCATCTTCGCCCTGATTCTCATTCCCTGCAGCCTGGCGCTGACCGACCCGCCGCCGGATCCCACGGGTCCGTCGACCACCGCGACCGATCCCGACGAGGCCGATGAACCGAAGTACGCCCGCGTCTACATGGGTACGACGCAGTTCGTCTTCATGTGGATCGTCTTCTTCTTCAACATCGCGGCCGGGATCTCTGTGGTCAGCTTCCAGTCGGAGATCCTGCAGGAGATCTGGGGCCTTGCGGATGATTCAATCGAACCCACCATGCTGGCCGAATACGGGGCTACCCTTATCGCGGTCAGCTCGATCTGCAACGGACTGGGGCGGCTGTTCTGGGGACTGCTGTCCGACCGGTTTGGAAGGGTTACGATCTTCAGGGTGCTGCTCGGCAGCCAGATGGTAGTCTTCGGCATACTGATGACCGAGACCAACCCCTGGGTCTTCTCCGCGCTGGTCTGCTACGTGTTGCTCTGCTTCGGCGGCGGTTTCGCCACCATGCCTTCCTTCGTCCTCGACGTGTTCGGCACGAAGAAGATGTCCACCATCTACGGCGCGGTGCTGACCGCGTGGGCCGCCGCGGGGATCTTCGGACCGCTCTACGTGGGGTACCTGAAAGACGTCTATCCCGATCGCGCGGTCATGTACTGCTTCCTCATCGGGATTCTCATGCTCGGTGCGGGCTACCTGTTCTCCTACCTGCTGAACGACGGCCGGATCCGACTCGGTCGTCCGACGCTCATGACCACGCTGCAGCGGTACGGGATTCCGGTGGCTGGTCGGAGCTGATTTTCGAGACCGCGCTGCAACGGGGCGGGGCTGAGAAGGTACGCTGAAGGAGAAGCGGGCCGACGACAACAACCGTTTTCCTCGGCCCGTTCCAAACCACAGTAAGTGTTTCTCCCCCTCGACTGATATGCTTGCTGGCCTAACCTTCGCCTGCGCCATCCGAAAGCAGTTCACGCTCATTCAGCGGCTGTACCGGCCGATTGTTGTCATGGACAACGGCTTTGAATGCGGCGATCTGCGACTCGGACAGTTCAATGGGCGTTGTCAGCACGTTCCATTTGACACCTTCTGAACACGGCGGCGTAGTCAACGAGCCATCATAGCGATAGGTCTGACTGTCGCCCGGCAGCAAGTCGCCGGCATCAACGGTGGCGTTCTCTATGCTGTTCGTTACGCCGGGCGTGTCCGGCATATTCGTCCACAGGGGACCGAACGTCGCATTGTCGGCGCCCTGCTCGATCAGAACTCCGATGACTGCCAGGGTGCCTTCTTCGTTCCGGTGCACGAGGTGCATTTCCATGTCGAATAACCGGCCGTCCACCGAGTGCTCGCTCGGAGCGTGGAAATGGAACTGCAGAAGCGCGTAACGTACACCATCGATCTCAATCGAGTTATCCCCGGTGGGCGTCACTTCAATCGTGTGGCCGTTATGGTGGATATTCACCGCCGACGGACTATAGTTGAAGACGATTTCGGGAAGTTCCGACGACGTGGCATTCGCAAGGTCGATCGGAGATTGCAGCGATCCCTCGGCACATAAGGCGAAATCCGGGCTTAACTGGCCCCAGACGTCCGGTCCGTTCTCGTCACCGTATCCCCATGCGACCTGCTCGGTCTGGACCGGCGG
>JAPOOT010000010.1 GCA_026713285.1 Gemmatimonadota bacterium
TCACCGTCGACCACGGCGTCGCGGAGTCCGGGCACCCGGGTAGCCACGACCGGCACACCGCAGGCATTGGCCTCGATCACGGTAATGCCCCATCCTTCCTTGCTCGAGGGATAGGCCGCTACTTCGGCGCGGGTCAGCAGGTGCACTTTTTCTTCCGCGGAAACGTACCCCGTGAAATGCACAACCTCACCCAGGCCCATGGATCGGGCCAGCGATTCGAGCGCGGTCCGCCTGTCGCCCGCGCCTACGATCATCAGGCGCGCATCGGGGATCTCTTCGCGAACGATCGCCATGGCCTGGATCAGGTGGTCCACGTTCTTGTATTTCTTCAGACGGCCGAGGTAGATTATCAGCCCGGCATCCTTGCCGTCCGGCGCGGCCGGCGCATCGATGATCCCGGCGTCGAGCCCGTTGTGTACGACGCTGATCCGGTCCGCCGCGACCCCCATCCGGACGAGTTCGTCCCGGGTGCTTTCGGACACCACTTCGAAGAGACAACGCCGGTATACCCGCGGTATCAACCGTTCCATGAAGTACAGGCAGGTCGCGAGCACCGGGTTGATCTCCCGGTAGAACGTGGTCCCGAAAAGATGGTGCAGCAGGACCATCACCGGGGGGCCGTTCAGAAACCAGGGCAGCAGGACGGGTATCTTGTTGATGTCTTCGATGACGACGTCGAAGGGCCGGTGGGAAAGGCGCCTGCGGTAGTGCCACGGGACGGTCAGGTTGAACGTCCATTTCCCGCCGAGACGGATGACCTCGATCCCGTCTACTTGCTCGGATTCCGCGGCGCCGGGAAAGCTGCAACAGAGCAGGGTGACCTGATGTCCCCATTCGGCGATCCGTGAGAAAGTCTCGTGCAGGTGCACTTCGGCGCCGCCCGCTTCCGGGTTGCGGATATCCCTCCAGTTAATGACCAGAATGCGCATTTGCCCGAACCCGGCGCGCCTAGGGACCGCCTGTGTCGCCGGTATCCTGACCGCCTGCGTCGCCGGCCTCGCCAAGATCATCGATCATCGCCTGTACGACCGAATCTTCCGGTGCGATCCGCCGCCACCTTTCGAGGGTCTCCAGCATGCGTGCCGTATCCTGCTGCAGGTAGTAGAGGTTCACCAGTTGGTCGTATCCCGCGGTGTATTCCGGAAATGCCGCCACGCCTCGTTCGAGCAAGGCTGTGGCCTCATCGATCCGGCCCTGTTTTCTCATGGCTTGTGCCAGCGCCGTATACCCGTCGAAGGTCTTGTATACGCCGGCCAGTTCGAAAGCATGGGGTTCGACATCCGCAAACACGCCCTTGTCTGCATAAAACTGGATGAGCATCAGCCGTTCCAGCACCCCGTTGCTGATGTCGTATTCCAGGTACTTCTCGACGGCGGCGATGGCCTGGTCGATTTCACCCCTTCTCCAGCGATTGAGCGCCAGTTGATGGAAGGATACGGTGTAATTCCGCAGGAGGGTGCGAATCTGCCTGTCCTTGTATACCTCCGGGTCCGCAATGCCGCGATACCGGTAGACGTTCCATAGATTGTGCTCTGTCCTGTCGAGGTCCATGAGTTCCGGGTTGGGGTCTCGGACGACCTGCCACACCATGCCTTCCAGCTGCAGGTATTCGTCCAGGCCCACGTCGTTCTCCGGCGAAACGGTTACGGCGAAATAGACGGGCCTGGTCCAGTTGTTCTGTTCCAGGATGTGCAAGATCATCAGATCCTGCACCCTCAGGTATCCGATGTCCTCCCCAAGCGTACCGGCCCTCGGCACGGTCCACGTGAGCCCGGCGATCTCGACCTCCCTGTCGTCCCAGCCCTGGACGTTCAAGGACTCGATGGTCTCGTCGGGCAGCGCGATCGGCACCCGGGGCTCCTGGTACTTCAACTGCTTGATGTACCAGTCGGTGTTGAGCAGGCTGAGATTGATCACCCGCACATCCTTGCGTATGCCTTCCACTTCCTGCAGGAACCAGAGGGTGAAGGTGTCGTTGTCGCCGTTGGTGAAGATGAGGCCGTTCTCTTCGCACGACTGCAGTATGTTGTACGCGTAGTCGTACGGGATATAGTTGCCTTCGCGCGAGTGGGACTCGTAATGATAGGTGAAAGGTACGAGCGGAAGGGCGAGCGACAGCATGGCGATTCCCGCGGTGCCTTTTTCCACGGGTAACCGTAAGCGTTCCAGCCACATCGCTATTTGTCCCAACAGCGACCGGACGCCGATTCCCATTAGTATCGCGGTATAGACGAAGGCCGGCGTATAGAAATAATCCCGGATGCGCACTTCGCGCTGTATGCCCTGGCTGCCGTCGGAAAAATTCATGTACAGGATGAGTCCGATACTGCAGGTGAGCAGCATCCCACCCAGGAACAGGATACTTCGCCGGTCACGCTCCGCCTGGGTGAGGATTCCCAGGGCGACCAGGAGGACGGGGAGGATCCAGTAGGGGAAGCCGGGATCGTTGAACTGCCGGGAAAAGAAACGCCAGAACCCCATGTTTTCGCCATTGCCGAACTGGGACGACCAGCTTCCTTTGCGATTGAACATCGATTCGAGCATGCTTTCCTGTCCGTATTGCTTACGCTCCAGGAATCCCTCGAAATTCTTCCAGTTCGACGGGTCATTCTCGTTGATGACCGGCTGTTGCGCCGCCCGGATCGGTACATAGAAGTTTACGGAGTATCCCAGCACGGCGAGGCTGAGCACGATGAGCCAGAAAGGCCACTTGTACCGGCCAGGATCATCAGCCGTCGCGGAGACCAGCGCGAGAGCCAGGCTCACCAGCGCCACGCTGAACATGACCGTTCCCCAGGTGGCCACGAATCCGCCGATAACAAGCAGCGGAAGTCCGTTGTATGACCCTATTTCTTCCAATCCGAATAACATCACGGCGACGGACAGGACGAATGCCAGCGCCGGGAAGCCCCAGGGCAGCCGTCCCCTGGATAGAACCAGGCCGGCGGCGGCGAGGGGGACCGTGAGGAAGAACACGTCGATGGAGGCCACGACA
>JAPOOT010000009.1 GCA_026713285.1 Gemmatimonadota bacterium
CAGTTGAACTGGTGGCAGTACCGCCCTGCCCGCCTTGCGGTCTTCACGTCCCGCGTATCCAGCCAGATCTGGAAGCTGTCCCCGGTCCAGTGCCGGCCGTAGTAGGAACGGACCGGCTTGCGCTTGCGCACGTCCACGGCGAAGTACAGACCCTCCTCGTTCCAGGCCATATATACGTCCGCGGCCGTCGGCCGGTTCTCCAGGAAGCCCAGGTCGGGCACCAGGTATCCGGTATCCCAGTCATCCAGGACGCCGTTGATCCGGGGCGCCTGCTCGCGGTACCGGCACTGGAAGGCGTAGGCAAAATACACTCGGTTGGGAATATCCAGCGGCATGGGCGGTCGTCACGTGTTCGCGTGTTCGGTTGACGGGCAGACAACTATCCGCGATACGGGTGGACAACTATCCGCGGTTGTAGGCCGCGCCTTCGAGATCGAGCAGAAACGCCTTGATGTGCGGCCGGCCGCCATAGCCTCCCAGGCGTCCGTCGCTGGCGATCACGCGGTGGCAAGGAACCAGGATGCCGATGTCGTTGTGGCTGTTGGCCTGGCCCACCGCCCGCGCGGCCCGGGGTCTGCGCACCTGCTCGGCCACCCACTTGTAAGAACGCGACTGCCCGTATGGAATGGCCTGTTGCGCCCGCCAGACCTGCCGGGTAAACGGTGTGCCCCGCAGGAAATCGAGCGGGACGTCGAACCGTTTCAGTCCCCCCGCGAAATACCGGGTAATCTGGTCTTCGACCGAGGACAGCAGTTCATCATCCGGGACGAAATCCAGATTCGCCTCGAAACGGTTCAGCATGTCGGTCTCGAAGACCTCGGCCGTGACGCCATGGGTGACACGGCACACGCCGGTCTCGCTGGCCGCCGCGTACATGGGACCGAGCGGCGTGGGAAACACCGTGTATTTCAATACGAGTTTCAACGGGTCTGGGCTATCCTACGATGTCGCGGTCCCGCAGGCCACGGGCCAGCGCCTGCGCGATGAATTCGCTGCCTTCGATGGTGGGATGCCAGGTATCGGCGAAATACCGTTCGCGTTCACCGTTCATTCCGGCGAAGGCGGCGTTGAGATCGATGAGGTCCGTGTCCTCTTCCATGGCCAGCCGGCGGATCGAGGCATCGTAGATATCGTAGAGTTGCCTGAGGCGGCCGAGGTCGCCCGGTGCCACGAAAGACGGATACCGCATCTTTTCAACGCTTTGCAGGGACATCTCTTCGCCGTCGCGGGAGATGAGCGTAGGCAGGGTCGTCAGGACGACGCGGACGCGGTCGTTCTTCGCCGTCTGGATGAGGCGGCGCATGTTGTACACGTAATTCTCGGGCAGGAAGTCCTCGAGGTCGAAAGAGCCGATGGGCGGCGGTGTTCTCAGTTCCAGTATCTCCTTGGCCTGGTCCAGCAGCCTCAGGCCGGTATCGCCGCCGTTGCCGTAATGCCAGTAAGACTGGGTTTTCCTGCGCATATCGGGATAGTGCTTCGGATTCCCCAGCCACATGTCGTTCCAGCCGATGTAGACAATCAGGATGTCCGGTTCGAAGGCCAGAAGCCGGGGAAGGCGCAACTGGGCGTTAATGGACGCGTGGTCGTCGACGCCCGCGTTGATCACCTGGTGACGGCGCTCCAGCTCCATGCCCTCCAACTGCCGTTCGAGTTGATAGGGATAGGGGGAATCGTCCCCCGGCGCGCCGAAGGTACAGGAATCGCCGAGACACATGATGCGGACCGCGTCGGGGTCATTCCGCCGTGGAAAGTCCTTTCCCCGGAACCCGTAATCGTTGATTCGAATACCCGCCACGCTGTATCCCGGCATCAGTTCCCAGCCGCTCCGGTTGTGAAACACGATGTAGGGATGGGCGCCGTCGTATTCCTCGTGGAACCAACGGTCCCGGTTGTACGCGTGATCCTGGCGGCGGAGGTACAATTCCGCACCCACGAGCGCGCCCATGGCGGCACCGGCCATGGCGGCAAGGGCATAACGCTTCATTCCGTTTCTCCAGCTGTCATACTACAGAATTCCGACCCTTCCGTCCGGACCGATTTCGAGCATCAGTCAGGCAGGTGCGCCGGATGCCGGGCACAACACCATCCGTAATCGCACCTCTTATCGTATTCCCCTTGAAAATAGGACTAAAGAGGCCGGAATCGCAAGAGAAAACGCCAGCAATACTTCCTTTGACGACATCATGCCCTTTCGTTGTATATCTATACTGTACAGCCGATATGAAAGGTCTTGACGACGCCCGATCCGGCTTCCATATTCATAGGGTGGTTCCCGACCTGTTGACCACTGCATACCGGACTTGCCGGTTCCGAACTTCGCAAAAACTCACCTGCCGGATCCTGTCGGAAAGACTCCGTCAGTGCTGGATGGCATTTAATTACGTAGAAGAGGAGGTCCTATGGCTGATCGACACGATGAAGCCAGGCCCGATGAATCGTCCCAATCCAAAAAGAAATCGGGGACCCGGTTCACGCGGCGCGGTTTTCTCAAGGGCGCGGGCGCCGGTGCGGTGACGGCGGCCGTGGCGCCGGCCATCCTGGTCTCAGAGGCCGGGAAGGCAGCGGCCCAGGAAACCGAAGGGGTTATGTCGGCGACCGTTACGCTCGACGTGAACGGCCAGTCGCACAACGTCGAAGTGGAAGCGCGCACGACCCTGGCGGACGCGCTGCGGGACAGGCTGGAGATCACCGGCCCCAAGGTGGTCTGCGACCGGGGAGAGTGCGGGGCCTGTACGGTAGCGATGGACGGCAAGCTCGTCTTCAGCTGCATGACGCTGGCCATGGACGCACAGGGACGGAAGATCGAAACGGTTGAAGGCCTGGCCGACGGCGACAATCTGCATCCCCTGCAGGAAGCGTTTATCGAAAAGGACGCCCTGATGTGCGGATTCTGCACGCCGGGGTTCCTGATGTCTTCCAAAGCGCTGCTGGACGCCAATGGCGACCCGACGCCGGAAGAAGTCCGGGAGGGATTGTCCGGGAACATCTGTCGCTGCGGTACTTATCCTCACGTGTTCGAAGCCGTGACGAGAGCCGCCGAAAAGATGCGGAAGGGAGGGTGAGTCTATGCAGCAGAAGATGAAGAAGGTCAAGATCACCATCCAGGAAGACGGTGAACCCAAAGAAATAGAAATTGAAGTCCCCGATACCGGCGAAGGCGGCTGGGGCGACGTATCGAAGAACAGGTACGTCAGCAAGTCCCACACCCGCGTGGACGCGGTCGACAAGGTCACCGGACGCGCCAAGTACACCGCCGACATCAAGTTGCCCGGCCTGCTCTACGGGCGCATCCTCCGGTCGGCACATCCCCGCGCCCGGATCAACCGCATCGACGCCACCCGGGCGATGGCGCTGGACGGCGTGAAGGCGGTGGTGCTGCCTGGAGACGATCCCGCCGTATTCTCGCGGGAGTGCCGGTTCGCGGGACAGGAAATAGCGGCCGTGGCGGCGACGACGCCGGAGGTCGCGGAAGACGCGCTCCACGCAATCGACGTGGATTACGAGGTGCTGCCCTTCGTCGTGGACGAAGACGCGGCGCGGGACCCGGCAGCGGCCCAGGTGCACGGCGACCGGGCCAACGAGGGCGAGCCCCGGGTCGGTGAACAGGGTGACATTGCCGCGGGATTCGCACAGGCCGACGTGACGCTCGATGCATCCTACCGGTGCCAGGTGCAGTCCCACATCGCGCTGGAGACCCACGGCACCGTGTGTCAGTGGGAAGGCGACAAGCTAACGGTCTGGGCCTCCACGCAGGGCGTATTCAGCGTGCGCGGGGAACTGGCCGGCCATTTCGGAATCCCGGAAACGAACGTGCGCGTGATCACCGAATTCATGGGCGGCGGGTTCGGCGCCAAGTTCGGCGCCCGTAAAGAGGGCGTGATCTGCGCGCTGATCGCCAAAAAGGCCGGGGCGCCCGTGAAGCTGATGCTGACGCGCAAGGAGGAGCACCTGGCCACTGGGAACCGGCCCTCCGCCGTGCAGCACGTCAAGCTGGGGGCGACGAAGGACGGCAATCTGGTCGCCTACGAGCGTTCCAACTATGGTACGCCCGGAGTCGCCGGCAGCGCCAATATCCCGGGTGCGCCGTACCTTTACGAGATC
>JAPOOT010000008.1 GCA_026713285.1 Gemmatimonadota bacterium
CGCCTCCTGGAACTGGGGGTCGGCGCGGGAGGACTCGCCGAAGCCGTATTGGACGCGTTGGCCGATGCATCCGGTGAGGGGTCGCCCGATGCCGTCGAATACACGGGGATCGACATCGAGCCGGCACTGGTAAGCCATGGGCAGGAGCGGCTCATGGCGGCCGGGCACCAAGACGCACACCTTATCCGGGCGAACCTGAAGGATGGCAACTGGATCTGCGGGAACGGCCCTTTCGACGCGGTCTTCACCCTCCAGACCTTCCATGATCTCGGCGGCGTCGAAGCCCTCGAAACCGTCTACCGGCAGACCCACGGACTCCTCGCTCCGGGCGGGGTCCTGTTCAACGCGGATTTCGTCGTGCCCTTCGAGAAAGACGATCCGGAACGTCCCCAACGGTTGCCCGTCGAAACGCACCAGGACCTGCTGTCCAGCCTGGGTTACGTCGATTTCAGGTGTGAACTGTTGCAGGGAAAAATGGCGTGCATGTCGGCCAGGCGGCCGTAGACTTCCCGGGAATGACTTCTTACCTCCAGCCCTGCCCTCAAATCCCCAGCTTCTTCCGGGCTACCGGCTCCCAGCCAAGGAGCATGCGGGCCTTGGCCATGTTCATTTCCTCTCGCTGCTCATCTCCTGAGATGAAGAACACCTCGCAGCGGCCCTTGCCGGGTTGGTCGAGGAACCTCAAGCCCGCCAGATAGGCCTCGGCCATGTCTTCCTCGTCGGTGTAATATAGTTTCGGATCTCCGGGCGGGTGCTTGATCCGGTCGATGTACATGGCCCGGCTGCAGGGTCCCGTGATCCGGTAGACGAGGAGGTTCATGTCGTACTCGCGGACGAAGTACCGGCAGATCCGCTCCGTGAGACCTTTGGTCAGACCGTACACGTTCGGACCGTCCAGGGGCACCTCTTCCTCGGAAGGATACCAGGTCCGGTGCCGGTTGTGCACGCTCATGGTTCCGGTGTAGATACCCCGCGTGACACCCATTTCGAAGGCGGTCAGCAACAGCACGTGATGGCCCAGGCAGTTGACGGTGTAGTTGTCGATCACCTGGTCCATGGTATGATGGCGATCATGTCCGCCCTGGCCGCCCTTCATCGCCATGGTAATGAACCCGTCCATGCCGTCCAGGGCCCCGCGCACCGCGTCGGGATCGGTGATGGACCCCTGAATGTATTCGATATCGTCGTGCCGGGGAGGATTGAGGTCCAGCACGCGCAGGCTATGGTGTTGCTGGAGATAGGGCGTGACGGCCGTACCGACGAGACCGGAACCGCCGACGAGGAGCAGGTTCATGTAAAGGACCTTTAGGAGGACGCCTCGGCCTCATTCAGGAGGTCGCCTCGGCCTCGGCCCTGGGCGTGATCTCCGGTCCCCGGGGCGTGTCCTTGATATCGAAACCGGCGGCGATGATCTGGTCGCGCAGTGAATCGGCGTCCGCGTACCGCTTTTCCGCGCGGGCCATCCGCCGTTCCTCCGCCAGCGCCATGATGTGATCGGGGACGGCCGCCTCTACCGGTTGCCACTCGGCCAGGCGCAGTCCCAGAATATCGTCGAACCGCGTGATCGTGGCTTTCTTGAGGTCGTCCGGCAGATCGCTTCGGACCAGGTCCCAGGTGACGGACATGGCGCGGGGCATGTTCAGATCGTTATTCACAACCTCGGTAAAGCGCTGCATGTAGGCCTCGTCCGCTTCCGCGGCGGGATCGCCCCAGCCGTGGACCGCCAGCCGGAGCCGGTTCAGCTGCCGGGCGGCGCCTTCGATGCTTTCCCACCTGAAGTTGAGCTTGGACCGGTAGCTCGCGCTCAGACAGAACAGCCGGTAGACGAGGGGATCGTAACCCCGGTCGATCAGGGTCTGCACCCGCAGGAAGCCGCCGGCGGATTTCGCCATCTTGGCGTCTCCCAGTTGCAGGAAATACCCGTGCATCCAGAAGTTGGCGAGGCGCGTGCCGTGGCTGGCCTCTGTCTGGGCGATCTCGTTCGCGTGGTGCACCGAGATGTGGTCTTCGCCGCCCAGGTGGATGTCGAACCAGGGACCGAGGTACTTCGCCGACATGGCCGAGCACTCGATATGCCATCCGGGGAACCCGACGCCCCAGGGACTGTCCCATTCCATCTGCCGTTTCTCGTCCGGCGGGCTGAATTTCCACAGGGCGAAATCGGTCACGTTGCGCTTTTCCGCCATGGCGACCCGCGCGCCGGCCTCCAGCCCCTCCACGTCCAGCCGCGCGAGGTAACCGTACCCGGGCTGCTTCGACGTGTCGAAGTAGATCCCGTCGGAAGTCCGGTAGGTGAACCCCTTCTCTTCGATGCACTGGATCTCCTGGATCTGCTCGGCGATATGGTCGGTCGCCCGGCACCACGTATCCGGCGCCAGGATGTTCAGCCGCTGCATGTCTTCCTTGAAGACTTCGGTATAGAACTCCGCGATCTCCCAGGCCGTCTTCCCCGCTCGCCGCGAACCTTCTTCCATCTTGTCCTCGCCGGTATCCGCGTCGGAAGTCAGGTGTCCCACGTCGGTGATGTTCATCACTTGACGGACCTTGTATCCATTGAATTCCAGCGCGCGCCGCAACAGGTCGCCGAAAATGTACGTGCGCATGTTGCCGATGTGCGGGAAGTCGTAGACCGTGGGACCGCAGGCGTAGAGGCCCACCTCGTCCGGGGACAGCGGTTCAAACTCGCGGAGACTTCGCGTGTAGGTGTCGTACAGCGTGAGGGGCATGGAACGTGACTCCGCTGGATCTTCTCCGGCTGCCTGAATCCGTATCGAGGTTCGTCCGGTTTTTCGTCGATTTTTCCATGTACCAGATACGCAGGGGGACGGTCAAAGTCAAGCGGTATAACGGGGAAACAGCCGTCATCGTGGGGGTTCGTTTTTAAGATTACAGTTACAGAACCTGCTAAGTTTCTGGTAAAAAGAAGACTAATCCTACCAATACAGAAAACGACAGGAAATGCAAAACCACGGCAACGCGTAATTCCCGCCTGTTTCTATCCCTGTAGATATTCGCTGCCCGTATCCGCCCTACTGGTCCGTCGCGATATCGTCCTCCCAGTCCAGCGTCTTGAACCAGTAATCCCGCCGTTCTTTCAGCCATCCGTCCTCCGTGCGCAGCATGATCCAGTTGTCGAAGAAATTCAGGGCGTCCGCTTCTCCCTGACGGATCGCGATGGCCTCGGCGCCACGGTCCAGGGGTTCATCAAAAGGGATGAAGAGCCGGTCGCTGTTGCGCAGGACCTCGTGTTCCGGTTTGGGCGAGGAAGCGATCACCGCTTCGGCGTTGCCGTTCAGTGCTTCCTGGAAGGCGAGGATGTCGTCGTCGAACTGCTGGATGGTAGCGCTGGGGAAGTTCTTCCGAGCGGCCTGGACCGAAGTCGATCCGCGGCGCACGGCGATGGTGATCTCGGCGCTGTCGTAGTCCTCTTTGCTTACCAGGTTCCCCGCCAACTCCCTGCCGGCGGCCAGGAGCAGTTCCGAATGGGAATAGGGCCGGGTGAAGTTTACGCTCAGGTTACGCGTCGGGGTAATGGACATGCCGGCGATGATCACGTCGAACTTGCCAGCCAGGAGTCCGGGGATGATCCCGTCCCATGCCGTGGGAATGAACTCGATCTCCAGGCCCGCGTCGGACGCCAGGCGGTTGGCTACATCGATCTCGAAACCCACCAGCTCCCCCTGCTTGTTGCGCATGGCCCAGGGGACGAAGGTCGACACGCCGACCCGTATGGTTCCCCGCTGTTTGATCTGGTCGAGCAGACTCGGGCGGGAAGTCTCCGTGGCGGATCCACAGCCCGTAACGATCAGTGCGGCCGCGCAGATGGCAGCCAGGATATACTTGCTCTTGTAAATCATGTGGAGGGATCCTCTCACGCTCCGTGGTGGATGATTATACGTTGATTTTATGCCCGAATTCATGATGACTGACTGTGCGGGATTTCGTGCTTCGATGACAGATTACCACACGGGACCCATCGCCCCTTCGCCGATTCGC
>JAPOOT010000443.1 GCA_026713285.1 Gemmatimonadota bacterium
GGAATCGAGATCGAGCCTGTCGGGTCGTACCACTTCACGGGGCATGCCGGTCTCCAAAATCGTCGGGTTTGTCGTGCAACATTCGTCAGAACGAATGGCCAGGCATGGCACAGATTACGTGCGCAACATCGAGACGCCGAGGGGGCCGCGATCAACGCGCGTCACACAGAGACGCCGAGCAGTCCGCGGGTAATCTGGAAATCCGTGTTGCCGATGGCCTGGGCCCGGGGTGTATGAATACTGGCGGCCGTGCGTCGGATCAGGTCCAGGATATCTTTCCGCTGTGCCTCCGGTCCACCTTCCAGGATGTGGTCCACGTCTTCGCGGAAAGGTCCGGGCAGGTCCTCCGCGCCGACCAGGAGTACCGGAATCATGGGATGGCCGGGCAGTGGATGGCTGCCGATGCCGGCGACGATCAGTTCCACGCCGGAAGCGCCCAGCCCGGTCATGGTCTCCACCCAGTGCGTAGTCTGCGACTCCATGACGTGCAGCCCGGGCACGGTAAAAGGTTCGCCATAGGCCAAAGTCGGCTTTGCCGGTCCGTCCGCCAGGTGACGCACGAAGGACGGATGACCAAGCAGCGCCGAGTTGTCCGGCACGACGACCGTTCCGCACTCGTTTACGACATCGAGGATCAACCGTGAAAGCGCTTCGGAAAGGTCATCGGAAAGCGGATCGGCCGCGGCCACACCCAGCCTGAGATCGGACAGACCGGTATTGCCCGCGACCGGACCATCGCAATCTTCCAGGGTCTCGGCGAACCATGATTCTATGCGATCCATTGCCTTTTCGATACCGCCATCGAGCTGTACGCTGGCCCAGCCGAATCCCGCCGGATCTATGCCGCGGTCGAGCAGCTGCTGCCGGTAGAAGTCGTTGTGCGTGCGTTCGCAGCCATGCTCCAGAAGCAGGGCGGCCCCCGTCATCGGGTGGATCAGGTAGCCGGTCATGGTGCGGATGTACATCTCCTCCGACACGCCGCCCGATGCGCCGCACCCCTCGGTGTGTACCAGGGTGACGAATCGGGATATGCCGGCCCCGCACCCTACCCCTTTCGCACTCAGCCGCTCCGCGGCCATTCGGGCGATCTGTCCAGAGCACAGGCTGGTGGGTAGAATCAGGCCGACGCGGTCTGTGGCGCGGTTTCCGTTCACTTCGTACATGGGCAGCTCGAAAGGCGGTGGAGGCGTCGACGCCTCGTTCGAGCGGACAGCCAGCGGTTCTCCCATCGGCGCGGGCCGGTTGCGGAGGACCTGCAGCCGGCTCCCGTCGGTCTGCCGCCAGTCGCGCCAGATCTGGGTCTGGCTGTGACCCGCCTTTTCACCGTGGGTCAGTTCGCCCGATGCCGTTCGCAACGTCAGGTCAAGCGTCCTTCGTCCCAGTTCATCCATGGACTCGCCGTCCAGGTAGGAGCCGGCGTTGACGTCCATTTCGCCCGAAAGCATTTCGTACCGTTTCGTGGTCGTCACGATTTTGATGGTCGGGACAAAGGGGAAGTTGGTGATGGATCCGTTGCCGGTTATGAAGAAGATGACATTGCCGCCGGACGCCACCTGGCCGGCGATGGCTTCCAGGTCGTTGCCGGGACTGTCCATGAAGTAGTACCCCGGCTCTTTCATAGGTACCGCGTAGTCGATGGCGTAGTCGAGTCGAACGTCGGGGTGGCGCTTCCGGGCCGCGCCGATGGATTTGAGCACGATATTGTAAATCCCCCTGAGCTTGTTGCCCCCGGAGGGGTTGGCGTCCACCGACTGGCCGTGCCACGCCGTTCGCTCCTGGAAACGTTCGATCATGTGGAGGAACGTGCGGGCCGTCTCGATATCCCGGACGTTCTGCAGCACATAGGGTTCGCCGCCGATGAGCTCGTCAGTTTCGGCAAGACTGGCCTTGCCCCCGAAGCGGATGATCTCCCGTGCGACGAGCGCGGCCAGCGGATTGCCCGATATGCCCGAAAACGAATCCGAACCACCACACTGAAGCACGATGTTGAGAAGGGACGCGGAAGCCGGCTTCCGTGCGACGCGGTTAACCGTCTCAAACCAGCCGGTGACGAACCTCGCACTACGCTCAAGTTCCTCGTCAAATCCGCCTTTGAGCGTTTCAAACCGGTGCGGCACTTCGTTCAGCGGATAGCCGTTAAGCCGCATGTAGTTTTCCAGCATCCGGTCCGTCACGATTTCTGTTCCGCGGTCCACCGCGTAGACCGCCCCCACATTGGGATGGACCATGAAGCCCGCCAGTGTCCGCAGCACCAGTTCCCGGTTATTGGGGTCCACCCCGGCGCCGCCCTCGGTATGCGCCACGGCCACGACGCCATCTATATTCGTATACCGTTCCACATTTTCCTTCAGTATGGATTCCAGCCGCCGCACGAAACCTGCCGTCTGCGACGTAATGCCCAGGAGGACGATGAAGTTCCGGGTTCCGACGCCCCGCGCCTTCCCTCTGTCATATCCCTCGAAGGTCGGAGGCTTGTCGCTGACAGGAATCTGCTCGCCCGGTGTGAAGGTGGATTCGTCCAGCTCGTAGGGTACCACGCGGTCTTCGAAGTTCGGCTGATCCGGGAGGGCGAAATCTACCTGACGTACGCGGAGGGCGTCGAGAATGTCGCCGTTGCAGATGTAATCGCCAGGCGCGATGTCCCGGGTCGCCCGCCCGAACGGCTGTCCCCAGGACAGGACGGACTCCCCGGCAGGTATGGCCCGGATGGCGAGGCGATGCCCTTCCAACAGGGAATGGGCGATGGAAAAAGAGTCGCCGGTTTCGTTGACGACGCGCGTTCCGGCCTCCAGCCTTCGGGACACGATGGCCACGTTGTCGCCGGGTTCGGCAAGGCGCGCAATGTCTTTCAGCCGGCAGACGGACACGATGCCAGGATCCTTTTCCAATCGAGATCGAACGTGGGATTAAGTCTCAATGCATGGACACGCAAGGTAACACCCGTTTCAATGCCGTGTCAAAGGTAATTCAACGCCCGCCGATCCACCCACCTTATGCCGCGAGCGGCACAGTTGACGCTGCGGCCGAACGGTGTACATTGTCTTCCGGACCTGGTTCATCTCACGGGCCGGTCGCCGTTTCATCTCACGGGCCAGTCACGGTTTCATCTCAATCGACGGTCGCGGTTTCATCCAGCGGGCCGGTCGCGGTTTCATCCAGCGGGCCGGTCGCGGTTTCATCCAGCGGAACGCCTCGCTTCCAGATTCCGATCCAGAACATCCGCCAGCCGGAGGTCCATGATGCTTGTAGGGTACGTCAGCGACGAACGATACGTTGCCATTCCTGAAGTCCTGCTCGAGTTCGAAACCGGCGGGGAATCCATCGAAGCGCGCTCGCGGGCTACGGGGGCGGTCTACGCGGACGTAACGCCCGGACGGGAATACAGAGTCACGCTGGCTTGCAGGGATTTCGGATACAAGAGCGTGTACATGACACCGCGCGAAGACCAACCCTACCATTTCCGGTTGTTGCGGGACGGCCTGCTGGGTTACATGTGGCCCAAGTGGGTCCGGTCCGGGGAGAAGGCGGAATTCCGCGTGCACGCCGTGGAGGCCTACCAACTGGAGCTGTATCGCTATGGCCGTGAGAAGGAGTACATCCGGAACATCGGCTGGTACGACGAGCACGGCCCCCGCGCCACCATGCAGATCACGCCCGACGGCGATTACACGCGGTCCGGGGTGAAGTGGAACACCCAGGGCTATACCAATCCCGCACACAAACAATACATCGAGGCGCCGGAACGGTCCGGCCTGTACTACCTGCACGCTTCCACGGAGACCGGCGGTTTCTTTTCCTTCCCCTGGATCGTCGCACCGGCCGCGCCGACAGCCGACGTCGCCGTACTGGCCGCCAACATCAACTGGAATGCCTACAACAACTTCGGGGGCCGCAGCAATTACATCCACGCCGACAAGTTTCCGTCGACCCCCACGGTCAACGCCCGCTACGACCTGAAGCGGTACACCGATCCCTCGCACCGGATGTATAGCGCGGAGGACTACGCGCCGCTCTCCTTCGACCGGCCGGAACCGATAAACCACGTTCCCGAGGACGACGAAGCGATGGACATGATCGCGGGCCGCGCGGCGTGCCACGTCGCGCCCGCGGAGTGGCGTTTCCTGGCCTGGATGGAGCGGGAAGGATTCGGCTACGACCTATATGCGGAGACGCAGTTTCACGACGGCACGCTGCCCCTTGACCGGTACCGGGTACTGATCACCACTACCCACCCGGAATACTGGTCGAAGGACATGTATTTCCGGCTCAAGGCCTGGGTATTCGAATCAGGCGGCAGGCTCATGTATCTGGGCGGGAACGGCTTGAATTGCGAGGTCGCGTTCGTCGACGAGTACACCATGAAGGTCATGAACGGCAACATCGATTCGCTCGACCGGCCAGGGGAGGGCATTGAAAGCCGATTCAACATCTACAACGAATCGGAAGCCAAACTGCTCGGCGTGGCCTTCACGCGGACGGGGATCATGACCAGCGCGCCTTACCGCGTGATCGACCCAGGACACTGGGTCTTCGAAGGTACTGGGGTTAAGGAAGGGGATATCTTCGGCGAGGCCAGCCTGCA
>JAPOOT010000474.1 GCA_026713285.1 Gemmatimonadota bacterium
ACGGAAACGCCGGGCGTCCACATCGTCGCCGGTTTCACGGGCCGGGGCAACGCCTACGCCACGGTGGCGGCGCGCATGGTCAGCGACCGGTTGCTGGGCAGGCCCTCTGCGGTCGAGGATCAGTTCGAGACCGTGAAAAAGGTCTTCGATCCGTTGCGCGGCGGGATCGACGCGGAGAACCGCCGCCGCTAGGCCAGTCCTAGGCAAACTGGTGGAAGTGCCGGGTCATGCGCCGTTCCACCTGCCTGAGCAGGATGGACAGGGACAGGCAGAGCAGGAAATACACGAAGGCCACCAGCAGCCATACCTCGAAGAGCAGCCCGCTCGAATTGGCAATCTCCGATCCGACGAAGGTCAGTTCCTGGACGGAGATCAGCGAGACGATGGAAGAGTCCTTCACCAGGGAGATGTACTGGCCCGTGAGCGGCGGCGCGATGCGTGCCAGCGCCTGGGGAAAGATGACGAACCGGTAGCGGTCCAGTACTGGAATGCCCAGGCTTTCCCCGGCTTCCCACTGACCCCGGGGTATGGCGGCGAGACCGGCGCGGACGACTTCCGCGATGTACGCGGCGCTGATGAAGGAGATGCACAGCACGCCGGAGATCAGGTTCTCCCAGAGGGCCGGGGGACCGAAGAGGAAGCGCTGCCATCCCGACGCGTCCTCGGCGGGCCGGTTGAACAGGGCGTCCAGGCCCAGCAGGGGCATCAACTGGCTGCTGATGAAGAAGTAGAAGATGAAGATGAACACCAGCGGCGGGATGTTCCGGAGGATCTGGATGTAGGTCCCGCAGAACACGCGCAGGGCGCGCACCCCCGAGTATCTCCCCACGCCGATCAACACCCCCATGATGGTGGCGAGCACCGCCCCCCAGGCGCTGAGTCGCAGGGTCGCGTAGATCCCCGTTAGAAAGAAGGGCGCGTCGCCGGACTCGCCTGAGGCGAAGACGGTCGACAGCGCCTGGGCCCAGTCCCAGCTGTACGCCACGCCGATGGCCGAGCGGTACCACAGCCAGGCCGCCGCCGCGATCAGCACGGCCAGCAGGATCCCGTCGAGCCGGGTGGGCCTGAATCGGCTCATAATGTGACCGGTCGTCGACATCAGGCGCCCGCCCTTCGCCGTTCGGCCATGGCCGCCGCGGTCGAAAGCGCCAGCGTCACGGCCAGGTAGATCGCGGCCACGGTCAGCCAGATTTCGAAAGTCAGAAAGGTATCCGCGATGAGGTTTCGGCCCTGCGTGGTCAGGTCGAAGATGGCGATGACACTGACGATCGAGGAGTTCTTTACGAGGGAGACCGCCTCGTTGGTAAGCGGCGGCAGCATGTGGCGGAGCACCTGCGGCAGGATGACGTACCGGTAGTTGTCGAGGCGCGACAGTCCCAGGCTGTCACCCGCTTCGATCTGCCCCCGGGGAATAGCGCGCAGGCCGGCCCGGAAGATCTCGGAAGTGTATGCGCCCTGAAACGCGGCGAGACAAACGATCGCCGTCGTGATCTGTCCCCAGCCGAGAATGGGCCCGAGGACGAAATACATCACGTAGAGCTGGATCAGCAAGGGGGTGTTGCGGATAAGCTCCAGGTACCCGCGGGCGAGACCGCGTCCGATCACCGAAGACGACAGGCGCAGGAGCGCGGCCGCGAGTCCGATGACAAGGGTCAGGAAAAGGCTCAGGACCGATATTTCGAGGGTGACGAACAGGCCCTGGACCAGGGGGCCGGCGGACCAGGCGCCCTGCTCGGACGTGAACAGAAAGTCGTCCACGCGGTACCATTGCCACCGGTAGTTGATGTTCTCCGCGCCTCGCATGACCGCGAAGACGAGGATGCCGGCCATGGCCGCCGGCTGTATCCAGTTCGACAGGACCCGCTTGACCCATGGCCCGCTTAAAGGGCTGATCACGCCGAAGCCTCGTAATGGAGGATCTGGTTGAGGAAGGTCCGGGTTCTTTCTTCCCGGGGCGCGTCGAAGAACTCGTCCGGCGCGGCGCTCTCGACGATTTCGCCGTGGTCCATGAAGATGACCCGGTCGGATACCTTGCGGGCGAAACCCATTTCGTGGGTCACGCAGACCATGGTGATGCCGTCGTCGGTGAGTTCGTAGATCACGTCCAGGACCTCGCGGATCATTTCCGGGTCGAGGGAGGACGTGGGTTCGTCGAAGAGCAGGATATCGGGCTTCATGCACAGCGCGCGGGCGATCGCCACTCGCTGCTGCTGGCCGCCGGAGAGCTGGTCGGGGTACTTCTCGGCCTGTTCCCCGATGTGCACGCGCTCAAGATAGGCCAGGGCGGTTTGTTCCGCCCTTTCCTTGTCCATCCCCAGGTTGCGCATGGGGGCGAGCGCCAGGTTGCGCAGGACCGTCATGTGCGGGAACAGGTTGAAACTCTGGAAGACCATGCCGATTTTGCCGCGCAGTTCGCGGGGAAGCCGCTCGCCCGGTCCCAGCGCAACGCCTTCTACGCGGACCACGCCCCGGTCGTGTGTTTCAAGGCGGTTCATGCAGCGTATCAGCGTGGACTTTCCCGAGCCGGACGGTCCGCAGATGACGATGCACTCACCGTCTCCGATGCGCAGGTCGACATCCCGCAGGACCTGGAAAGTCCCGAACCACTTGCTTACATTCTCAAACGCGATGATGGGTTGGGTTTCATCTGACACGGATCAGGCGCCCTCGATCATCGCCTTCATCCTGGCCGCGACCCAGTCGACCGCCGCGTCGATCATGCCCTGTCCCTTCACGGCGTCGGCGAGTTTGGCTTCGTGGTGGAACTCGCGGTCCTGTGCGGCCCGGTCGGCCTGGGAGATGGACAGCCTGGCCGAATCGTAATCGACGCCTTCCCAGTGGACGTGCCGGGGGAAAGCCGAGTAGGCGAAAGACGTCTCGAACTCGCTGGCGTGGCCGGGACAATTCTTCGATTCCATGTACTTCTCGACGATTTCCGGCGTGTAGGCTTCCCAATAGCTGCAGAATGAGAAATCGACCCCGAGGCGGGATTGGATATCCTCCAGCACGTTCATGACGGGACCGGCGTTTCCGGCGTGTCCGTTGACCGCCAGGATATGATTGATCCCGCCTCTTTTCATGCTGTCGGCCACGTCGTAGAGGAGTTCGGTAAAGATCTCGGGCCGTGTCGTCAGCGTGCCCTTGTGGTCCATCCAGTGCTCAGACACGCCGATGGCCAGCGGCGTCGTGACCACGACGTCCGGGTAGAGCATCTGCGCCGCGCGCTCGGACACGTGTACGGCGCTGGCGGTGTCGTGTGACATCTCCAGGTGTTCGTTGTGCTGTTCGGTGCTGCCCGTGGGGATTATCGCTCCCCTGAGGTTGCCGTCGTGTATTCCCTCGCGGAACTGCCTGCGGGTCATTTTCCATAGCTGTACGGG
>JAPOOT010000331.1 GCA_026713285.1 Gemmatimonadota bacterium
CACCGCCCGGCTCGCCCACCGCCCGGCTCGCTCTGCCCGCTACCTTCCGACTTCGGCGAGGGCCGCCTGGGCCGCCTGGGCCAGGAAGCCCATGTCGCTCCCGAGGGTGATCCACTGGAAGCCTTCCGCGATGCGCTTCCTGTTGATGTCCATCGTGGTGGAAGCGTAACCGCCGGGCACGCCGAGTTCCTTTGCCCGGTCCATGATCCCCTTGACCACCTTTTCCATGTTGGGGTGCGTCGGCTCACCCACGTAGCCGTGTGACGCCGCGAGATCGTTCGGTCCAACCAGGAACGCGTCGACGCCAGGGGTGGTAAGTATCTCATCCAGGTTCTCGACGGCCTCGACGGTTTCAATCTGGACCATGATGAACGTTTCCTCGTTGGCGGTACGGAGGTATTCCGCCAGGTCCTGACCCGAGATGTTGAGGAAACGGGCGCCCATGCCGCGGATGCCCATGGGCGGATACTTGGCCGCGCGGACCGCGTATTCCGCCTGCTCCCGGTTGTTGACCCAGGGGATGATCAAGCCCTCCGCACCGATGTCCAGCGCCTTCTTGATGTGCACCATGTCGTTCCAGGGCACGCGGACGAGGGGCGTGACGTCCCGGCCCCGGGTCGTCTGGATCATGGGATGGAGCATTTCCGTGTTCGTGGGACCGTGTTCGGCGTCGAACCAGATCCAGTCGAAGGGAAGATTCGCAACCAGTTCCACGATGTCGGTACAGGGTGTTCCGACGGATACGCCATAGGTCACTTCGCCGTTGCGCAGCTTTTCCTTAAGCCGGTTCTTCATGCGGTCTCCTGGATAGGGGGTCGGTCGCGGCAGATAGCGGTTACTGCAGCGGATTTCGCGATTGATTCACATACAGGCCGTAAGTATATTGCAAGCCGATTTGGATGGAAACCTCAAAATGGAAAGGGACGTCTATCACCGGCGGTTTCAGCACGGCTTGTTACCGTCTGTCAGAGGAGTGCCGGCTCATGGTAAAAAACACGCTCATTCCTTCGCTGAAGGCCATCATCCTGGCGGTGTCGGCGATCACCTTCGCCGCCACCGCGCTGTCAGTCCATGCGCAGCAGATACCCTACGCGCCGACGTCCGAAGGCCAGATACCGGAAGCCATACTCGGCAAGGCCGGCGCGCCCCGCGGCAGCGGCCTTGCCTATTTCGATGAAGATCCGGCTACAATGGGTTACCTCGCCGAACCGGATGGACCGGGTCCACGGGGCGCCGTCATTTTGATCCATGAGTGGAACGGATTGGTGGACCGCGTGAGACAGGTGGCCGACGCCCTGGCGGCGGAGGGCTACGTCGCCCTGGCGGCGGATCTGTATTCCGGGCGCACGGGGAGCAACCGCGACGAGAACATGGCGCTCGTTCGCGAAACGCTGGGAGATATGGACAAAATCATCCGTAACCTGGACGCGGCGGCGGCCTATCTGAGAGGAAGGACGGATGTAAACGGCAAAATCGGAGCCATGGGCTGGTGCTACGGCGGAGGGGTCGCCCTGAGCTATGCCCTGGGCGGCGAGAACCACGATGCCACCGCCATCTTCTACGGACGACTGCTCGACGACCCCGAAAGACTCAGTGCCATACATCATGAAGTCTATGGCACCTTCGCCGGACTCGACCTTGGTCCTTCGCCCGAACAGGTGGAACGGTTCGTCGCCGCGCTTCGCGAAGCCGGCGTGGAGAACGACGTGCACATCTACGACGACGTCAACCACGGGTTCTGGCTGTACGTGGACCGCGACCCGAAGAACGAGGAACCGGCGCTGGACGCTTGGGAGCGGCTGAAGGAATACCTCAAAAGGACCATAGGAAGCGATTGATGGATGCTTTCGACCAGGCCTTGGCCGAAATCGAGACCTTCGGGTTTACGCTGTTGACCGACGTATTGACGGCGAATCAGGCAGGAGCATTGCGCGAAGCGTTGATCCGCGTCGCGGAAGAAAGGGGCGAGGCAGGTTACGAGAACCGAGGGGGCACGTCGCTGCTGGTTCGGAACCTGCCCACCCTGGATCCCGTGTTCCTTCAGATCGTCGACCACCCGGTCGTCCTGCCCATCCTGGAGCGGGTGCTCGACAAGTCCCTGGTGCTGGGCAGCCTGAGTTCCCGGATCGTTCGGCCCGGAGACGGTTACCAGGACCTCCACAGCGACATTCCACGGCACATGTTGAACCCCGTCTCCCCGGTCATGCTGAACACCGTCTGGATGCTGGATGATTTCAACGCCGAGATCGGCGGCACGCGCATCGTTCCGGGTTCGCACAAGAGCGGATGGGCGGGACCGCCTGAAGGCATGGTGGTGCCGCACGTGTACCAGCCCGAGGCCCCCGCGGGCAGCGTGCTGATTTTCAACGGCCAGTGCTGGCACGGCGGCGGCGCCAATACTTCCGACCGCAGTCGCCACGCTCTATTCGGACACTACCGCAAGTCCATGCTCCTCTTCCAGCTCGATCCGCACGACGGTTTTCGGGACCAGTGGTTCGAAGGACTGTCTTCCCGCCAGAAACAGCTCATGCGCATGCAGAAGGGGGTTGGCGCGCGTCACGCGGCGGATGATCACCTGCTGTAGCCGATCAGTGATCCAACTGGTTTGGCCCCAGGCTTCCCCGTCGTTTAAAACCGATCAGGTTGTAGATACCTCGTATATACGGAGTAGTCATGGCGAATTCATCACCATCAGATCAACTGGAAGAGGGGACGCAAGAGGTCCTGGATTTCTCGAAGCTTCGGCGGATCGCCGGTATTGCAGAAGATGTCCTGCCTGCCGTCGTCCAGGATTCCGAAACACGGGAAGTGCTGATCGTGGCCTATGTCAATCGCCTGGCCCTGGACGAATCCCTGAAGACCGGTATCGCCACGTTCTGGAGCACTTCGCGGAATGAGCTGTGGGTGAAAGGCGCCACGTCGGGAAACGCCCTGCGGATCGACGAAGTCCGGGTCAACTGCGAGCAGAACTCCGTGGTCTTCCTGGTAACGCCCCAGGGTTCCGGGGCATGTCACACGAAGGACAGCGAGGGTCGATACCGTACCGGCTGCTATTATCGCCGACTCAAGTCATCCGGGGAACTTGAGTTCGTTTGACGGGACTGGATTCATTGCACGTCGGTCGGGTCTTATGTATATTAGGAGAGGGGTTTGCGCGGTCACCCAGCCCGTTCGGCCACACGGTTCACGCGTTCGTCCGGATTGCTCGCCGGGCGCGTCGGAAATGGGATGTGCCGGTGAGGATTAGTTGTCATTGCGGTGAGCTGGTATTCAATGTGAGCGTTCGATTGTGGAGAAACAAGTGGACAGAGTCTTCATCTACTGGGACAATTCCAACATTTTCATCAGTGCGCAGCAGGTCGCCATCGACCAGGAAGGCGAAAGTTCGCGTTATCGTGTGCGCATACACTTTCGAAACCTGTTGGAACTGGCACACGGCGGACGAGAAATCGAGCGAGCCATCGCCGTGGGATCCATTCCGCCCGAGCTACGACACGTGTGGAACAGGCTGGAGAACGAAGGCGTTACCGTCAAATTGCTGGAGCGCGGGGCCGTACACGGGCGAGAGCAGGGAGTTGATCAGGTTCTGCAGACCGAAATGCTACGTGATGGGTACGATAACAACGGAGATCCGGGGATCGCGGTAATGCTTACGGGCGACGGAGCGGGTTTCGCCGATGGCGTGGGATTTCACGCCGATTTGGAGCGTATGCGACGGCGCGGCTGGCGCATCGAAGTGCTGTCGTGGCGGCACAGTTGTAACCGTGGAATGCGCGAATGGGCCGAGGAGCACGGAAAGTTCATCGCATTGGACGATTTCTACGACAGTGTGACGTTTCTGGAACGACCCGCTCCCGGCGAACCGGTCGAGGCGCCGCGATACGCGGGGCCCGTCGACCTCGACCGGCGTTGTTTGTAGTCGATCCGAAAGCTCTCTTGATCTGGACAGTGCAGGCGGAACCGGGTAGATCACGCTATTCATACCGTCCGTCTACATCGACGAAGCGCATGAAGACCGAAGCGTCTTCGGCCTGCGGGCGGAACTCTCGACCGTACTCATGGAAGGTCTCCGGGACAACGGCGTCGATCTCCTGATCCTCAACCATGCGCCGCCGGTTCTGTACTATCACGTCCTCCGCGACGGTGTACGCGTACTATCACGAGATCTGGCCATGACGACGACGCGGGAGGGACGGGCGGTTTCCCGATACTGCGACTTTGTTCCCCAGCTTGCGAAAATGGAAGCGGCGCGGTCTTTTGCCAACCGGAGCGGATCGTGACAGGAGGACGCCCCGATCTGGTCGTCGTGCGTTGACACCTTGCCGAATTGAGGTGCGCGTCTGAGCGAATTCGAGACTTTCGCGCGTCACGTCGAAGTTTGGCTCGAAGGCAGGATCGGATGAAGTATCGGAACCGGTTTCGCGCCGCTTCGTAACCGGTTACGCATGGTCGATGAGAACACGCGTCCTTATGCGGGCTGAGGGACATCCCTATTCGGCTGCACGAACGGTCGTCCGTAGTCGGCGGTAAGGCCAGAAGTCGGCATGGACCGCTGGCGCAGTCATGAAATCACTTCCCCGGACCACAGAGACTGCAGAAACACCTTCCAGGGGACAATGCGTATGGGACCAACGACGCGTTCCACCGGCTCATTGCAGACGACAAAGGCTTTTCGAGGCGCGTACTCTTGGACGAAAGTACGCAGAGATCGAAGCGACTTGGCATCCACGCGGCTCGTCCCCTTTACTTCAATAACTACTTCGCCGTCGCCCAGTACGAAATCAACCTCCAAGCCGGATTTCGTCCGCCAGAATCGAATATCGTAGTGTATCTCGCTATAGGAAGCGTGCGCCTTCAACTCGCAAAAAATGAAATGCTCGAAAGCTTTGCCAAATACCGATCCTCGAGTCTCCGACAGATGCCGTTTTGCGAGGATCCCCGCTACGCCTACGTCGAACAGATAGAATCTGGATGATCTTGTAATGACCTGGCGACCCTGCCTTTTCTTGAATGGCGCCACCATGCTTCCCAGAAGCGTATCGACGAGAATCTGGTAGTACTCTTTTACCGTCTTGGAACTGACACCGCACTCGCGCGCAACATTGGAAAAGTTGGTCAACTCGCCGTGCGCGTATCCCATCGCTTCGAAGAACCTGGAAAACGCGGGTACATTGCGCGTCAATCCCTCGGCGAAGACCTCTTCTTTCAGGTAGTCCTGCAGATAGGCGTTCAAGGAACGGCGGTACTGCGAACTGACATAATGATCTGGAATCAATCCTCGATTCAAGATAGTCAACAGATCTATTTCGCCGTCCTTCAATTCGCCGGTCACTATTGGAAACATCTCGTAGCGCCAGGCCCGGCCACCGAGCAGATTGGCGCCACCCCGCTTGAGTTTACGAGCACTGGATCCGCACAGAACAAACCGCAGCCCCTTGTTTTCAATGAGCCAGTGCACTTCATCCAGCAGAGGCGGTACGCGCTGCACTTCGTCCAGGATGATGGGATGCGCCAGGCGTGTGTCCGATAACGCGAATATCCGTTCGCGAAGCAAAGACGGGCGACGGCTGAAGTCCAACATCAAGTCTGTCTTGAGAAAATCAAAGACGATGCTGTTGGGAAAGGTCTGGTTCAGGTAGGTGGATTTGCCCGTCTTTCTCGGACCCCAGAGAAAGGCCGACTGCCTGTTGGGCAAGTCCATTTTCAATCGCCGGGGGAACGTAACCATTTTGAACACTCCTCCAAAAATATCC
>JAPOOT010000007.1 GCA_026713285.1 Gemmatimonadota bacterium
AGTATGGACAGGACCGTCTGCACTGTCGTGTACGCCAGGGGACGCTGATCCCGAAGCGAATCGACGATCTGGCGCACCGTCGCCCGTCCCAGCCGCCAGACGACATTCATGATGTCGATTTCCAGGTCCGTCAGCGAAGACAGCTTCTTCCTGGCCATCCGGTCCGTCTCCGAATTCACCATGCCCGCGCGTCGAAACTGCGGGATGCACGTCTAAGTTTTTGGTAGTTAAATATATGGCCCAATGTATCTTAATTAACGTGCGAAAGGCGAATTGTCAATTCAAAGTTGTCTCAACTGGATGACCGGGAAACCGACCGGATCCCGGCATAATTCGGGTCTCATATCGACCATGATGGAAGGTCCAGTCTACTTCATTTCCGATGCCCACCTGGGGATCGAAGATTACGCGGCAGAAGAAGGCAGAAGAACGCGTCTGCTGGCCTTCCTGCATAGCCTCAGGGGCGATGCCCGGCACTTGTACATCGTAGGTGATCTATTCGATTTCTGGTTCGAATACCGAAGCGTCGTGCCTCGCCAGCACTACACGGTGCTGCACGCACTGAGCTCGCTGGTGGAGCATGGCACGCGGGTCGTATACCTTCCAGGCAATCACGATTTCTGGCTGGGAACCTTTCTGGACGAACAGGTCGGGGTGGAAACGGCGGAAGGTCCGCTGACCGTGACCCACCACGGACGGAGGATCTATATCGCCCATGGCCACGGCATGATCACCAGCGATCGCGGGTACCGCGCGATTTCGAAGATCATGCACAGCGCGATAAGCATACGACTGTTTCAGATGATCCATCCGGATTGGGGATTCACAATCGGCCGCCTGGCATCGCGGCTGAGCAGGCGCCACAGAAAACCCGCCTCGTGGAATCCGCGTCAGGCCTACCGGGACCTGGCTTTCTCACTGCTCGAGGAAGGCTACGACATGGTAGTGTTCGGGCACAACCACTGCCCGACGCTCGACTGTATGGGCGAGAAGGTGTACATCAACCTGGGCGACTGGATCCGGCACGGTACATATGGCGTGTTGCGCGAAGGTGAGATGAGCCTGGAGAAGTACGGGAACGAGGGGAAGGAGTCCAGGACGAGATAATCGGAAGGCGAGGTATGCAAGGGTAGTCCTTAGAACCGGAAGCCCCGGCGCAATCGAGCGCCGGGGCTTCCGTTCGTTCGACCGCTTGCCCCTTTCAGTGGCCGTGGCTCCTACTCGAGGCGAACGGGAAGGTGTTCCAAGGTGCCTGATACAAATGCATGAGGCTTCCGCGAAGGCTGATCCCCGGTGAAGAGGATCCTGACCTCATTTTGGATAATCCCAGGCGACACCTCGGAACTTCTACTGTACTTCCAGGACTCTGTCTGCGCCCTGGCTACGGGCCCGGATTATCCCGAACCGTGTGAAGGACCTGTTGCTTATTAGGGCGCCTCAATCATGATGCCGGGCAGAGCGATGTCCTCGGCGCCGTCCAGCGAAACGACCAGGTACGCCGTCCCATGATCCAGGATCCAGGCTTCGCCGGTCTGGATGGCGATCGTCGCTATGCCATTGGTTACGGCAAACGAATTCTGGCCATCGGGAATCGCGACCACGTCGGACTGCTGGCTGCGGACTGTCACATTCAGAGTATCGGAAGTAAGCGACAGAGAACCGTCGGCCTCGATATCGAATACCTGTACTCGAAACACGATGTTCCCCTCAGGAGCCACAGCCCGGTCAATCGGGGCTGCATCGCCCTGTTCATTGACGGCATCGGGATCGGCTTTGGTCAGCGTCCTGGTACGGGCGTCGGCTTCTATATTGGTATATCGCATCGAATACAGAAGCGTGCCGGTACCGGTGACGGTGACCTTGACCTTGTCCTTGGAGTCGACGCCGCCACCCATGGCCTTGACTTCGGCGGCGCCTACGCCTTCGGCAGTAATCGTATTGCCGTCAACGCTGACCACGCCAGTGTCGGAACTCACGAACATGATCTCGGCGCTTTCGATTTCATCGCCGCCCGTTGTGGCGTTGTAGGCCGTGGCCGAAAGGGTGACCGTACCGCCGACGGGCAGAACGTAAGCGTGCGGCATGGCGATCTCTATCCGCTTGATCTGGTCGCGCACCATGACGTCCAACTCGATCTCCACGCCCCTGCCCACGGCCGTAAGGGTTATCTTGGCGTCCGTGGTCGGTTCCACCGCTGAAATCGTGCCGCCGTCGACCATAACGGCCTCAGAGCCGGATTCCCAGTTGAAATCGACGGCCAGAGCCGAACCGTCCTGGCTGGCGGCCTTGGCGACGAGGGTGGTCGTTTCACCGACGGCCATGTTCAGATCCAGCTTGTTGCCCGGATCGGCCCGGAGCCCGTAATCGGGCGCGTCGAACACGGCGACCATCTTGGCGCTTCCATCCTGGGTCAACTTGATGTGATGAATGGCGGCCAGCACGCCGCTTTCGATCACCTGACCTGCGTCTATGCCCTCGCCCTGAGGTCCCTGGGGACCGGCGGGACCGGCGGGACCGGTATCGCCCTGCGGACCGGCGGGACCGGTATCACCCTGGGGACCGGCGGGACCGGTATCACCCTGCGGACCGGCGGAACCGGTATCGCCCTGCGGACCGGCGGGACCGGTATCACCCTGCGGACCGGCGGGACCGGTTTCGCCCTGCGGACCTTCAGGACCCTGTGGACCGGCAGGACCCTGAGATCCCGTAGACCCGGCAACACCCTGGGGACCCTGCGGACCAACCGCGCCCTGGGAACCAGTAGGTCCGGCGGGGCCTGTCTTGCCTTCGCATCCCATCATGGATAGCGCGAACGCAATCACAAACACTATGAGATAATGCATCTTTGTCTCCCGTTTATCGATTGTTACTCTTTGCTGTAAAATTGCTGTTGCGTAAAGGCACGGATCTATATGGCCTCCTTTCCCGTCCTGTGCATTTTACGAGATGGACAGTCGCTTACCTGTCAGAGATTGCGTGAAGACTGATGTTGACCCGATGTAAAGGCGCTCATCGCACTTTAGTATTATTAAATAAATCGAATCTAAGGGTCTCATTATTTTGTTTAATTTAATCTTAGTTTCGTTGTAGTCAACACTTTTTTGTGTTTTGATTGAAAGAGAGCTGCCCAGTCCCGAATTGCGGGACGAAATCCCGGGACCTCGGTCAAGGCGCGCGAGTCGGTGAGGGATGGTTGGGCGCGACCGGCGCGAAGGCAATCGGTTATAATACCACTATTCTTATTAATTAAAGTGTATTATATGGCTCGGGGAGAACCATGAGACGTGACCGGCGCTTAAGGCGCCTATGCCCTGGGCGTTACACCGATCCCGGGATCTTCCGGCAGGACCAGGCGCCCCTGCCGCACGGCTGCCCCGCTGTAGGGATCGTTCGAAATCAACAGGTTGCCGTCCAGGTCGGCGTAATCGGCCAGGGGAGAGAGGTGGGCCGCTGCGGTGATGGCGACGGAGGTTTCTATCATGCAACCGATCATGACACCCATCCTGTGGGCGCGGGCGGTATGGATGAGCCGGAGCGCTTCGCGGATCCCGCCGCTCTTCATCAGTTTTACGTTGACGCCGTCCACCAGGCCGGCCACGGCAGGCACGTCCGGGGAGACCAGCACGCTTTCGTCGGCGAAGATGGGCATGGCCGCCGCCTCACGCACCCTGCGCCAGTCTTCCGGCGAACCGGGGGGAAGGGGCTGCTCGACGAGCTCCACGTCGTAATCGGACAGCCTGTCGACCATTTCCACGGCCTGATCCACCGTCCATCCCGCGTTGGCGTCGATGCGGATGCGCGCATCCGTTTCACCGCGGATCGTACGCATGATCTCGAGGTCGTCTTCCGAACCGAGCTTTACCTTCAACGCCGGGTATCCGGCAGCCGCGCGCACTTTGCGGCGGATCGCTTCCGGTTCGTCGATACCGATGGTGAACGAAGTGACGGGCGTTTTCCCCGGATCGAGACCGAGCCATCGGTAAAGGGGTACGCCAAGCCGTTGCGCGGCCAGGTCGTGAAGCGCGATATCCACCGCCGCGCGCGCCGATGGATCGCCGGGAAGCCCGGAAGAAAGGCGATCCAGCGTTGCCTCGAGTCCTAAGGGATCTCCGCCCAGCATCGCCGGAGCTCCTTTAAGCGCCCGCAGCACAGACGCTGCGTCTTCTCCGTAGTAACCGGAAGGCGCTGCTTCGCCGATGCCGGTCAGCCCGGCGTCGGAGATACGCACGAGCACGTTGTTCTTGTGATCGCTGACCTCGCGGGCGATGCGAAAGGGATGGATGAGGTCCAGGCGGACCGTCTCGGCGCTTAGTCGCATGATGCCCCCGCTTAGAAGCTGCCGTAAATCTCACTCATCACGCGCAGGCTGATCTGGGCAGGAACCATGATCCAGGTCCGGATGATGCCCAGCCGCAACATCTGATCCGCCACGATAAGCCCGATCAGCAGGATGGGGCCGTACATTTCGAGCTGGCCGTACCGCTGCGCCTGCTGTGCCGGCAGCAGTCCCTTCAGGACCCGCGACCCGTCCAGCGGGGGGATCGGCAGCATGTTGAAGAACGCCAACGCCAGGTTGATGACAATGCCGTACCGGACCATCTGGCGCAAAGTATCGGTCAGGGCGCCCCCGGAGGGCATGTGGGTGAAAACGCCCACCAGGATGAAAGCGAGGATGATATTGGATACCGGTCCCGCCAGGGCGATCCAGAGCATGTCCTTCCGGGGGTTCCGCAGATAGCGGGGATCCACCGGCACGGGCTTCGCCCAGCCGATACCGAACCCGCTCATGACGGTGATGACCAGCATGATCGTCCCGGCCGGGTCGAGATGCACCAGGGGGTTCAACGAAAGCCGCCCCATGCTGCGCGCCGTGGGGTCGCCCAGTTTCCACGCCGCCCAGGCATGGGCGTACTCGTGAAAGGTCAGGGCGAAGAGAATCGCGGGCATGGCGATGAACAGGATGGTAAAATCGAAGGGCATGAATACTCCTTTGCCGCGGTTGCGGAACGTTTCAGTGCATGGGGCGGTGAAGGCGCAACCAGAGATCCCGCGCGGCGCGGCGTTCCTCGTCCGCGGTCCCGATTTCGCCGTTTATCTTCATCGACAGCACCTCGTCCAGGATCCGGCCGTATTCCGGTCCCTCCGGGATGCGCAGATCCTTAAGCGTCCCTCCGTCGATCGAAAGGCGCATGTGCCTGTGCTTGTGGTAGTAGGATTCGCAGCGCTTCCGCATGCCTTCGTCCGGATGGGTCAGGGTGACGAACAACATGGTGTCGTCCGAAATCGTGCGCACCGCGCGGCAGAAGTCCGCCGGCGTTTCGATTTCTCCGGATTCGACGGCCTGCTCCACGCGGGACCACCGGGACATGTCCTCGATGGCTTTCCGAAGGCGCCTGTTGGGCTTCAGCCGATCCACGACGCTCTGAAGGGTCTCCTCCCGGCGCGGCCGGAACAGCGCGACCAGGTACAGGATCCACCACCCGTCATAGGCGGAAGACGCCGGACCGCCGGTCCGGCTGATCTCCCGGACAAGGGTTTCCAGGCCTTCGTCGGAAGCCAGGGCGGGGTGTATGGCCGAGAGCGCACCGAGTCGTTCCAGCCGGTCGAATATCAGCCAGGGATCTGATTCGACGCAGATCAGCCTCAATTGTTCGAGCAACCGGGGACCCGAAAGATTCCCGACCATACCCCCGGCGACGGCTTCCCGGAATCTCCGTTTCGTCCCGCGCTCGAGCCTGAACCGCAGGCGCTGTTCAAACCGGACGGCCCGGAAGAGGCGGGTCGGGTCGTCGATAAAGCTCCCGTCGTGGAGGATGCGGACCTGTTTCTTTTGCAGGTCGGCCCGGCCGTTGAAAGGATCGACCAGGTCGCCGAAGCGTCGCTCGTTCAACGAGACCGCCATGGCATTGATCGTGAAATCGCGCCGCGCCAGGTCCACGTCCATCGGCGCGGACGCCACCCGGGGAAGCGCACCGGGGCGCTCGTAGGTCTCGCTGCGGGCGGTCGCCACGTCCATGTTTAGGCCTTCAGGCAGATCCACGGTGGCCGTCATAAAACGGGGATGCGGCGTGCAACGGCCTCCCGCAGCCCGGGCAAACCGGCCGCCGAACCCCATCCCATCCCCTTCCACCACCAGGTCTATGTCCGTTCTGGACCGTCCCAGCAGCATGTCCCGCACGGTCCCGCCGACCAGGTACAGGTCCAGTCCCGACTCATCGGCCAGGCGACCTGCCTGTCGCAGCCGATCCCGGATTCCCTTCGGAAGTTGGGCGATGGTTTCTTTCATTTCCGGTCCGATCAGGGGTTGCGGATTCAGGCCTCTTTCATAAACCGGTGAACGATGATCCGGTTGTCATTCGTTTCGAACTTTATCCTTCGAGGCTGCGCGCTGTGTCGGTATCCCCGGGCGATCATGGATTCTACAAAGGGGGTGGCCGCACGGCGGCCGGGATCGCTCGCGAGAAACATGCCGCCCGGTTCCAGCGTGTCGTTGAGCAAGCGCTGGATCGGTTCGTGATTTGGCCGTTCGTATAGGATGTCCGAACCGATAATGATGGCGTACTTGCGGTCGAGATCCGGGTTTCTCCAGTCCAGGAAGCGGAATGATACGCGCGCGTTCAGGGCATTCAACCGGGCATTGTGCCGGGCGAAGGCCAGGGCGTCCTCTTCGTAGTCGCACGCGGTGACCACCAGTCCGGCCGCGGCCGCCGCGATACCGGCCACTCCGATGCCGCAGCCCAGTTCCAGGATCTTTGAACCCGGGGGAGCGGGATACTCGAACAGGTGGCGGCCGAGACCGATCGCCGAGGGCCAGATCTCCGCCCAGTAGGGCAGGCGTTCATCCTCATCGTAGCTTTCCGGGTCGATTTCGTCGATGAGCACGTCCGGATCGCGTACCGCCAGAATGTCCAGATTCACCCACTTTCCAATGGCTATGGACTTGAAACAGACGTCGTAACGGCGGGCCAAGTCGGCGGGTACGGCGGACGGTGGCATGGCCTTTGAACTTAACGAAGAGCAACCCGGCGGTCAATCGATTTCAGGCTTGACACGCCATGCGGGTCCGACTATTATATAACGGTATTTTTGGCGGCGGAACCATTGACCGGTTTTCTGTCCTGCCGATACTTGATGCGACGCATCCGCGAAGCTGTATTGTTTCAGAAAGGCGTGTTTAGCGAGGAGTCTCGTATGACCTACATAATCGCAGAGCCATGCATTGACGTAATGGACAAGGGCTGTGTCGATGTATGCCCGGTGGACTGCATTCACACCAAGGACGGCGAACGCATGCTGTACATCGATCCTGAAGAGTGCATAGACTGCGGCGCCTGCGAGCCGGAATGTCCTGTCGAGGCCATTTTTGCCGAAGAAGATACCCCGGATGATTGGCAGAACTATATCCAGATCAACGCGGACTTCTTCCAGGACGACTGACGGAAACGCACCGCGCGCGACGCTCGTCGACGCCCGGCCAGTCTCTCGCCCGCCGATCCACGGCAACCGGACCCGGCGGGAGGGTTCGCCTTCATGTCCTCTTCATCATCGATCGATTCCCTCCGAAGAGGAAACGCGGCACGTAAACATTACATATACCCACGGTAACGGTCTCCATACATGAAGGCACGCACCGTAAAGAACTTCCTGCTTGCCCTGTCCTGTCCCAAGCGTACCGGATTGATCTACACCGTGACCCGCTGGCTTGCGGAACAGGGATGTCACGTTATCGAAAGCGATACGTACATCGACCCGTACAGCGAGCGGTTCTTCATGCGCGTGCA
>JAPOOT010000006.1 GCA_026713285.1 Gemmatimonadota bacterium
ACGCCCGTGCCGTGGTCGATGAAGAAGCGGGTGCCGATGGTCGCGCCGGGGTGGATGTCGATACCGGTGCGGCTGTGGGCGTGTTCGGACATGATCCGCGGGATGAGCGGCGTATTCCTCAGATAAAGTTCATGAGCGAGCCGGTAGGTGGCGATGGCTGCCATGCACGGGTAGCTGAGTATGATCTCGTCATGGCTCTTGGCCGCGGGATCCCCGTCGTAGGCCGCTACCACGTCGCCCATGAGCAACTTTCGGATCCTGGGAATCGTCTCCAGGAGTTCGAGGGTGATCCCGTCGGCGATTTCCTGGCAGGCCGCCGGATCCTCCTCCCGGCACGGGGCGTCGTGCATCAGGCTTCGGGCGATTTCCTCCCGCAGCCTGATATAGATGGCGTCCACCAGCCCGTCGACGAAGAAGGCCACGTTCTTCGTCATGAGCGGTTCGTTCCCGAAATACCCCGGGAAACAAAGGACCAGCAGGTCCCTCAGGATGCCGTAAATCCGTTCCCGCGAAGGCAGGTTATTTCCATCTTTGCGGTTCAGGCCACCGACCGAGTCGTAGGATCGTACGATCTGGGATGCCAGCGCGCCGAGATGGCTGCGCGTCTCCGACATGGTGAGATTGCAGATCGGCACCACCTTCTCACCCGAAGTCTCATCGCGCCTGGAACGTTTCATGATGCTCCGCATCGGTTTTCAGATACCGGTTTCCGCACAGGTCAGAATCGGTGCCGGGCTTCTCTTCCCGGCCCTTTCGCCGCTGTCTGAATTTCGAGGAACCATCGCGGTAAGTCAAGCGATTTCTTTTGTTAACGGCTGTGCCATGATCGTTCGGCAGACGCTACAAAGCAGTTGCCTGAGGATGCGGTACGGCCTTATATTGCAGTAATTTCGCGTCGCGTTTCGATCCCCGGTACACCAGGCAGCGGTCCCCTATGGATATCAAACGAACGCTCGTCGTTCTTTCCCTCTTTACATGCCTGCTTGCAACCGGCTTGCCGGTCGCGGGCCAGTCTGCCGGCGGGTACATGGATATCACCGAGGTGCAACCGGGCATGCGCGGATACGGCCTCACAGTTTTTCAGGATGCCCGGATCGATACCTTCGAGATCGAAGTGCTGGGCGTCATGAAGAACATTTTCTACGCGAAACACGATATCATCATGGTTGGGGTTTCGGGCCCCTACGTCGACGATGCGGGTGTAATCGCGGGGATGAGCGGCAGCCCCGTGTACATCGACGGAAAGCTTGTCGGCGCGCTGGCGTACCGCTTCGGGACTTTTCCGATGAAACCCATCGGCGGCGTCACGCCGATCGGCCATATGCTGGCCATACGCGATGCCCTGGAGACCGAACCGGCGCGGGACCGCAGTGCGCCCGGAGGAAACCTGGGAGGGCAGGGCGAGTTCCGGGGTGAAACCGGACCGGGTGAACTGGGTGGAACGGGCGGACCGGACGGTCCGGACGAAGCATCCGCGGATCCGATGTTCCCCGGTTCGCTTTGGCCGGGCGAAGACGGCATCGAAACGGAGTACTCCGGGCAGCCGGGTATCCCATCGGGTCCGTCCAACCTCAAGCCCATCGCCGTGCCGATGGTGTTTTCGGGTTTCCATCCCATGACGGTCAGTCTGTTCGAAAACGACCTGCGCCGACGCGGACTCGTACCCCTGGCCGGGGGCGCTTCCAGCGGGACGTCCGGCACGGTTCCGACCGGCGACGACAGGGCTCCGGAACAGGCCGGTCCGGCGTCGAGCGGCGCGAGATCCTCCCTGGAACCCGGCGCTGCCGTGAGCGCGCAGCTCATTCGCGGCGATTATAATCTTTCGGGTACCGGTACGGTCACCTGGCGCGATGAAGACGCCATACTTGCCTTCGGTCATCCCTTCCTGTGGACGGGCGCCCTGAACATACCGATGAACCGGGCCGATATCATTACGGTCATTCCGGACCAGATCGGATCCACGAAAATCAGCAGCGTGGCGGATGAAGTCGGTTCGGTCCTGTGGGACCACACCAACGGGATTTACGGCCAACTTGGCGATACGGCGCGCATGATACCGGTGGAACTCTCCTACGACGATGCCGCCGGCACGCCCCGTACCTACCTGTTCGACGTGATGATGGCGAACGGCTGGACTCCTCTGCTGGTAAACATGGCGGTGGCGAATACGATCATCGCGAACGGCAGGGCGGCCGGCGAGCGAACGATAACGCTCGGCGGACGGATCGAGCTGCGGGGCCATCCGGATGTCGTCTTCGAAGACCAGTTTTCCGGACGGGGGTCCCTCCCGGCATTGGCCAGAGATGTGAACGGCGTGCTCGACTTCGTGCTCGACAACCGCTTCGTGACCCCGATGATCGAGTCTCTGAGTATCGAGATACAATCGTCGAACGAGCGCAGGACGGCCGTCATCGAAGACGTCTGGTTCGGATCGGAAACCGTGAAGCCGGGCGACACGCTGGAGGTCAGGGTATTCCTCCGGCCCTACCGGGGCGACCGCGTGGTCAAGCTTTTCGACGTGACGATCCCCAAGACCCTATCCAACGGACCGGTACAGGTACTTGTCGGTTCCTCCCAGGCCGTTCTCCGCCACGACCTGAATGCCGTTCCCCAGCGGTACAGGCCCACGGACGGTCCCCGGCTGATTGAACTGATCAACAACCGCCGTACCGGAAACCGGGTATATCTGAAGATGTTCCAGGGCGGCGCGGGGGGCATGGTGAAGGGCAGGGAGATGCCCGGACTGCCTCCATCGGTCCTCGCCGTCATGAATTCAGAGCGGACGAAGGGCAGTTTCCTGCCGATCCGCGAGAAGGTGGTCGCCGAGGAAACGGTCCGAACGGACTATGTCATCGCCGGGCAGAACTGGAGCCGGCTGACCGCAAAGCGATAGGAGCGACTCTTGAACCAGGTCACGGGATGGCGCGTACCACGCATGGCTTCGGTCCTTCTGATGGCCGCGTTCGGCGCCTTCGCGTCGACGCCGGTAATCTGGAAACAGGCCGGACACGGGGACTTTCTCACAGGGGAAACCCGCGGCGTTTCCATAACCGGAAAGGGCCGCCTGACCCTGTCGCCGGTCCTGGATCCCGTTTTCGAGAGCGACGAACCGCTGATATGGAGTATCGCGACCGATTCCAGCGGGAATATCTACGCGGGTACGGGAAACGACGGCAGGCTGTACCGTGTGGATTCCACGGGCCGGTCCGAGGTGTTTTTCGACGCGGAAGAGCTTGAAATCCGCAGTGTCGCGATTGATGGGGACGACAGGATCTACGCAGCCACCTTCCCCGACGGCCGGATCTACCGGATCGACCCGGACGGGACCCATACGGTGTTTTTCGATCCCGCGCGCAATGGCGGCGCGGACGACGGGGATGGCGGCGCGGACGACGGGGATGGCGGCGCGGACGACGGGGATGGCGGCGCGGACGACGGGACGGGCTACATCTGGTCGCTGGCGCTGGACGGGGCGGGCGGGCTTTACGCGGGAACGGGTGATCAGGGAAGGATATATCGTATCGACGAGCATGGCGACGCACGTCTGCTGGCCGAGCTGGAGGAGGCCCATGTCATGGCCCTGGCCGTGGATGGATCGGGCCGACTGATCGCCGGCACCGAGCCGGGCGGAAGAGTCTACCGTCTGGCATGGACCACGCCCGACGGCCCCCTTTCCCTTTCGGTCCTCCACGATTCTCCCTACGGCGAAATCAACGCCCTTCAGGTTGACGCGGAGGGCGCCGTGTTCGCCTGCGCGATGAGTGGACCGCGCCGGGGCGGCCGGGGCGGGGGAGCGGTGTCTCCGCCATCCCGGAGCGCTCCCGACGAGCCTGGCGGCGAATCCGCACGCAACACGGTCGAAGTGACGGCATCGGCGGATGGCGCGGACCGGCCGACAGTCCGCAGTTTCGCCGCGGGGGGCAGTGTGGTCTTACGGATAGATCCGGATGGACGGGTGGAAGAATGGTGGCGATCCCAGGCGGACGTATGCCTGTCTCTGGCGGTTCGAGGAGAAAAGGAACTGCTCATCGGCACCGGGCAGCGCGGCCGGCTGTACAGCGTCCGGGAACGGGGCCGGGGCACGCTGCTGAACGAATTGCGGGATTCGCAGATCACGGCGCTGATGCCTGTCGCAACGGACGGGGTTTTCGTGGCGACGAGTAATCGCGGCAACCTGTACCATCTGCTTTCCCGGCCCGTGCGCGAGGGCAAATACGAATCCGATGTCCGGGATACCCGGGGCATCGCGCGGTGGGGCCGTATACGATGGGAAAACGAGCAGCCCGCGGGGACGACGGTCCGCCTGTATGCGCGCTCGGGCAATACGGATGCTCCCGACCAGACCTGGAGCGAATGGACCGGTCCCTACACCGACCCGGAAGGAGAAGCCCTGGCATGCCCGCCCGCCCGCTATCTGCAGTGGAAGGCGGTACTGAGCACGCGGAACGAGCAAACCCCCTCGGTCTCTTCCGTTTCGGCCTCGTACCTGACGCGA
>JAPOOT010000005.1 GCA_026713285.1 Gemmatimonadota bacterium
CGTGAGGCAGACATTCGTGACGATCCGGTACAGGTAGGTAGAAAACCGGCTGCGGAATTCGAAATCGGGCAGTGCCTTGAATACACGCATGAAGACTTCCTGGTATACATCCTTTGCGTCGTCCAGGTCGCCCACGAAGGACACGGCCATGGACAGCACTTTCTCGTCGTATCTGTATACGAGTTCTTCCAGGGCCCGCATGTCGCCTCCACGGGCCTTGAGAATCAGCCCGCGCTCCTCCAGGTCCGTGCGATTCCCCGGATCCGAGCGCTCCTCCAGGTCCGTGCGATTTCCTGCCGAATCGTTCCCCATGTGCTCTTCCTGATCATCCGGTGCGATTCGGCCGTCGAGTTTACGGGCAGTTTCCACGTGGTTACCTGGTCACGTCGTGGTGCATGTGCGTGTAACTAAACTTCGAGTAACTTGCGGTCTCCGCTCGAGCGCCTGGTGACCATATACGAGCGCTTTCTGGTCATGAGACCGCGCCTGCGTCGAAATGGTTGTGGACTAACGCGTTTTTTAGAAAGAGACCTTGGTCTACACAAGGTATAAACGCGACCAAAACGCAGCGCAATGCAACCTAAATGTAAAGTGCAGGAATGGGCTGGAAGGTATTTGAAGGAACGGGAAGGAGCTGGACGAGCATATAATCAAAGGATTTATAAGGCTTACGAATCGATGGAAGGCAGGATGCCAGGGGCAAAGCGAGGAGCTGCCGGCTGGTCGGAATCAATCGACACGCGGGAATATGTTGAGTCGATCGCCGGAAGGTGGCCATTCAATCCGGCCGGTCGAACCGAACGAATTGTACGCAGCCGGAAACAGGCAGCCGGAAACAGGCAGCCCGATACGACAGGCGTTCAGCCGTCCTTCGAGGTGGACGAGCCTGACGTATTCTGATTCTCTTCGGCGGGCTCTTTCTTCTGTGCTTTCTTGAATTCGGTGATCCCCTGGCCCAAGCCCTTAGCCAGTTCAGGGAGCTTCTTCGCGCCAAATAGGACCATGACGATTACAAGAATGATAATCAGTTCGGTCGTGCCGAAACTACCGAGCATTTAAATCACCTCCTCAGAACGCAGAATACCCTTATCGCCCAGGTTTGTCAAGCGGCAATATAAGGACTTCCTTTCTGCCGCATTGCTGCCAACGAGCCGGCGCAGTCGCATGGGCATGCCGTTTAGAATGCTTGCATAGAAGCAATTTGCGTGTTTACTTATTCCCTGACTACACATTTTGAAGTCGCTGCCGGTTGATTTTATACGTTCAAGGAGGACATGGTGACTGTACGCATTGTATACTGCGCCGATTGAAGCTATGAACAAGACGCCGCCGGGTTGGCGGTGAAATTACTGGAGTATTACAAACACGATATCGAGCAGTTGCAGCTTGTGCCTTCCGGAGGCGGCAGGTTCGAAGTCTCCGTGGATGATTCGCTGATCTACTCCAAGCTGGAAACCGACCGGTTTCCCGAATATGGGGAGGTCAAGGAGGCCATCGAGGCATCGATCGCGGGTTGAACCGCAATCGACTGCCGCGGCGTTTATTAAGGATCCATATCCCGGCCCGGACGCTATACCCGGCCCGGACGCTATACCCGGCCCGGATGCTTTTCCAGTCTATTGGCCCGAGGACAGAGGTTAGTATGAATATCTATGTTGCGCTGGAAGACGAGATCGCCGTGCTTCGCATCGAGGGCAGATTGTGGGAAGAAGGAGACAGCGTTGAGCTGGACCGGATGATCGACGATACCCTTGACCGGGGATGCACGCGGTTCGTTGCCGATTTGACCGGCGTGCCCATCATGAACAGTTCCGGGCTGGGTTCGCTGATCGCGGCCATGAAGAAAATACGCTCCAGGTCCGGGGAGATGGTGCTCACCGGCGTCAACGACCGCCTGGATCAACTGTTCCGGATCACCCGGCTGTACACGGTCTTCAAGAAGTATGACAATGTGGACGCCGCCGTGGAAAACATGCATGCCTGACTATCAGCCCCTGGACCTCACGCCGAGTTACAACGCGCCCCGAGGCATTTACGATTCCATAGCGGATCCTCCGCTCGGATCTCAGGAATTCTACGGTCTTCCCTTTCAAATCGGCGACGGCGCCGGAGATTCCGACTGTTTCATCGGTTTCGGTGACCAGATCGGCTGCCCTTCCTCTCCCGCCGCGATTCCCGTCGAAAGTTCCGCCGTCAACGTGATCTTCGCCCACGCGGTGATCCGGTCGGAAATCGAGGCCGGCGGTCCGATCGCCCTACCCGTGGCCGCTTACCGGTTCATCTGGGACGACGGGCATGACGAGTCCGTTACGATCCGCGAGCGCTTCGAGATCGGCTACATGCCGCTGCCCTGGGGACAATACCCCTTCCTGTGCGTCCCCGATCAGAAGCCGGTCATTTACAACCGGTCCGGCGGCGATTGGAACGACGCCGGCCGCCGGCAGACCGAAGCCGAGCAGGGCTGGCCGCAGGGGTACTACCTCTGGGCATGGCGCAATCCCCGGCCCGGCCAGGTTATCCGTTCCATCGAAATCACGCCGGAGGGCCCGCCCTTCATCGTGGCCGCCATCACGCTCGGCCATGTCGACGAAGATCCGATCTGCCGGTGGGCCGCCAGGGACGTCCAGGTCGAACTGAAAAACCCGAAGCGCGCGGAGAAACCCTTCGACCTCGAAGTCGAAGTCGACCGCGGCTACGCCACCTACGCCTATCCACTGCCCGGGCAGGTCGACCAGGCCTTCATGAACGACACCCACCGTGGATGGGGCCAGGCGGACAGCAACCGCTCCAGTCCCGCCCACGTTGGCGTGGCCGGCACGCCGTCGGCCACGGTGACCGTAAAACAGGACGGGAAGGCGGTCGGGTCGGCCAACTGGGGCGAGTTGGAAGCGAAAGAGATAGTCGATACGCCCGCTGTTCGATTCGAGGTCATCGACACGGGACGAAACTGGGTACACACCACGATCCTGGACGACGAGACCGGCCGGCCCGTGCCCTGCCGCGTGCATTTTCGATCTGCCAAGGGTGTGCCGTACGCGCCCCACGGCCACCACGCCCACGTGAATTCGAACCTGGATACCTGGCACGTGGACGTGGGCGGCGACGTCAGGCTGGGGCAGATGTCCTACGCGTACATCGACGGCAGGTGCCAGGGCTGGCTGCCCCGGGGCGAGGTGCACGTGGACGTGGCCCGGGGGTTCGAATACGAGCCGATTCGCGAACGCGTCACCATCGATCCCGGGCAACACGAGCTTACCCTCAGGCTGAAGCGGTGGACCGATCTGAACGCGGAACGATATTTCAGCGGCGACACCCACGTGCATTTCCTCTCCACCCAGGGCGCCCACCTGGAGGCCCAGGGGGAAGACCTGAACGTGGTCAATCTCCTGCTGTCCCAGTGGGGAGGCCTTTTCACGAACACGGAGGAGTTTACCGGATCGGCGAGCGCGTCGCCGGACGGAGATACGATCGTTTACGCCTCGCAGGAGAACCGGCAGCATATACTGGGCCACCTTTCGCTCCTCGGCCTCAAAGAACCGGTCATGCCCTGGTGTTCGGACGGACCCGGTGAAGCGGAACTGGGAGGCAACCTGGAAACGACCCTGTCGTACTGGGCCGACGCCTGCCACGCGCAGGGCGGGACGGTCGTGATTCCCCATATCCCCAATCCAAACTGCGAACCGGCGGTCCTCATCGCCACGGACCGCGCCGACGCCGTGGAGATGCTGGTGCACAGCGAGTACAATCACCTCGAATACTACCGGTACCTGAACTGCGGCTACCGTCTGCCGCTCACGGGGGGGACGGACAAGATGTCCAGCGACGTGCCCGTGGGGATCTACCGGACCTACGCCTACATCCCGGCGGACGAGCCCTTCACCTACGACAACTGGTGCAAGGCGCTGCGGGGCGGCAACACCTTCCTGAGCGCGGGACCCATCATCCGGTTCACGGTGAACGGCCGGCCGATCGGCGACACGGTGAATCTGCCCGGCAATGGCGGGACGGTGGAAATCGAGGCTTCGGCGGATTCGCCCCTGCCGATCCATACTTTGGAAATCGTGCAGCAGGGCAAGGTCGTCGCCGCTACGGAAGAGATGAAAGGCGTCCGCCGGCTATCGCTCAAGACCTCCCTGAAGATCGAAGGCCACACGTGGCTGGCGGCCCGGTGCGCCGGACCGAACTACTCCAGCATACCGCACCACGACGGCTGGCGCCGCGGCATCATGGCCCATACGTCGCCGGTTTACGTGGCCTGCGGCGGCCCTTACTGGCTGTTCGACCTGGAAAACGCCCAGTACATGCTGAGCCTGATCGAAGGGGGCCTTTCCTACATCAAGCGTCGAAGTTGGCAACACAAGCCGGGAACGACCACACACCACCACGGGACCGACGACCACGAGGCTTTTCTCGAAGCCCCATACCTGCAGGCGCGGGAAGCCATCCACCGGCGCATGCACGAACTGAACATCCCGCATTGAGCATTCGTGCGGGCATGTCGTCCCGTATAACCGAACCGGAGCACGATACATGCAGGGACCCCGTGTCGACCGGGTCATATTCTGGGTCGCGCTGCCGCTGATTGCGGGCGTATCGGTACCGCTGGTGCTGTTTCCCGTCGAGGGAGAAGCCCTCCTGAGCGCGGTTTTCGGCTGGCTGACGCGGGTCCTGGGATGGGCCTACCTCTGGTTCACGATCGCCGCCTTCGCGATCCTGGTCTATTACGCCCTGGGCAAGTACGGTCAAGTGCGTTTCGGGGGGCCCGACGCCAAGCCCGAATTCTCCCTGGTCAGCTGGATCGCCATGATCTTCTGCGCCGGCATCGGCGCCAGCGTCCTGTACTGGGGCACCATCGAGTGGGTTTACTATTACACGAACCCGCCCTTCGGCCTCGAACCGCGCTCCACCGCCGCCACCGAGTGGGCGGCGACCTACGGACTCTTTCACTGGGGATTCACAGCCTGGGCCATCTACTGTATCCCGACGCTTCCCCTGGCCTACCTTTTCTGGAACCGCGGGCGGCCCATCCTGCGCATGTCCGCGGCCTGCGAAGGCGTGATCGGCGAACGCGCCACACGGGGCTTTCCGGGCAAGGTCATCGACATGTTCTTCATGTTCGGCCTGCTCGGCGGGGTCGGGACGTCCATCGGGCTGAGCACGCCCATGATCTCGGCCGGCCTGTCGGAACTGCTAGGTGTGGAAAGAGGATTCTGGCTTGACGCGGCGGTGGTGATCACTTTGGGGGTGATCTTCGGCGTCAGCGTCTATACGGGGCTGCAGCGCGGCATCCGCGTCCTGAGCGGGGTCAACCTCTGGCTTACCGTCGGAGTGCTGACCTTCGTCTTCCTGTTCGGTCCCACGCTGTTCATCATCGACACGTTCACCAACAGCATCGGCCTGTTGGTGCAGAACTTCGTCAAGATGAGCTTTTACCTGGAACCCGTCGCCAAGGCGGAATCGCTCATTGCGGCGGCGGCGGAAGGAAGGTCGGGACTGACTTCCGCGGACACCTTCTCGGAACAGTGGACCATCTTCTACTGGGCGTGGTGGATCGCCTTCGCGCCGTTCATGGGGCTGTTCGTTGCCCGCATCTCCCGGGGCCGCACGATCCGCGAGTTGATCGGCGCCGAGCTGGTGGGCGGTTCCCTGGGCTGCTGGCTGTTCTTCGCGGTGCTCGGCAACACGAGCCTGTTTCTGCAGCTTGAAGGATCCCAGGACCTCACCGGCCTGGTTGCCCGCAACATGACCCCGGAGGCGATCATCACGAC
>JAPOOT010000004.1 GCA_026713285.1 Gemmatimonadota bacterium
AACTCGGTCTGGACAACTGAGTCGTCTGCGCGCGCGACCATGACCATACCTGAGCAGACTGCGCGTGTGAGCATTCTCCAAGTGTTTCCGCGTGTGAGCAGTCTGCGCGTGTCTCTGTGCAAGTGAACAGATTCCGCGTGTGAGCAGATCCCGCGGGAACGGAAGGGGTAACAGGTAATACCATGGATGTCGACGGGAAGTGGCGCGATGACGGGGTGAAGGTCATCCCCGGGGACCAGCTAGACTCAAACACCCCACAGACTCCCGGCATGTCCCGTGCAGCTGCGATCAACCACGCCCGGACCGGGGCGAGCAAAATCTGGGCGGGCACCGTTACCATCCATCCGAACGCGAAAACCGGCGCCCATCACCACGGCGAGTTGGAAAGCGTGATCTACGTTTTGAAAGGCAAAGCGAGGATGCGCTGGGGCGAGCGGCTGGAATTCGTGGCGGAAGCGGGGCCGGGTGATTTCATCTACGTGCCGCCCTACGTACCCCACCAGGAGATCAACGCCCGTTCGGACGAGCCCCTGGAATGCGTACTGTGCAGAAGCGGCATGGATCCAGTCTTGGTCAATCTGGACATCGAACCCGTGGAGCAGCCGGAGAACGTGTACTGGGTCGACTCGATTCATCCGGACCCGAACGGTTGACCGGCCGCTACCCGTCCTCCCTGTAGACCGCTTCCCGCAACCCCCTGATATAACCGACGGCGTAGAGTCTGCACAACGCGGAATAACCCGGGTGGTCGTTGTCTTCGCCGGCCAGGGTCGGCACGTGGTCCGGCCGGAGCACGCCCTCGAACCCGATATCCCGGTACGCGCGCAGGCAGGCCATCATATCGGTCGGGCCGTCGTCGTGGAAGGTCTCCACGTAACTTTCGACGTCCCCGCGCACATCCCTGAAATGGACGAAGAAGATCTTGCGCTGCGCGCCGAAATGACGGATGGCCGCGGGCTGATCGTCGGTCATGAGAGCGAAGTTTCCCTGGCAGAACGTGATCCCGTTCATCGGACTGGGCACCAGGTCCAGGAGTTTCTGGTAGTTGTCCAGGGACCGCATGATACGTCCGACGCCCCGAAGCGGCGAGAGGGGCGGGTCGTCGGGATGCATGGCCATTTCCACGCCGTACTGTTCGGCGACGGGCGTAACCCTTTCCAGGAACTCGTGCAGCGTCTCCCAGAGTTTGCTCTCGGATACTTCACCCGCCTCGGTCAGCGGCGCGTTCTTCATCATGGCGTGGTCGTAGCCGGTGACGAATGCACCGCCCCGGGACGGGACCGTCGAAGAGGTCCGCGTCCAGTTCAGGACCGCCATCCAGTTGTAGCACCAGGTCTTGATGCCGACCCGTCCCATGCTCTCGATGAAGGTACAGACGTCGTCCAGTTCCTCCTCCCGGCCTTCCAGACCCAGCTTGATACGGAGCATCGGGGGCGTGCTTTCGATGACAGCCACGTCGAAACCGGCGTCGTTGAAGTTGTTCTTCATCCGAAGCATGGGCATATACTCCCAGCCCATTTCGTTGCCCACCGCGGGCGGCATGCTGGTAACCACGTGGTCTACGCCGATCTGCTTGACCTGGTCCCATAGTGTATTGCGGCCGGTACTGAGGATTTCTGCGATCTTAATCATGAATAACCCTCTCCTGTTACGTCCACTGCCATTGAATATCCGGCCATGCGCCGGCTGCACGAATGGACCGCCGCGGTCCGTACCCATGGCACGGCCGTCGGCTTCTTACCCCCTGCTGCGCACGGGATGTTCGAGTGCCCTTTCGTAGAGATCGGACCATTCCTTCGAACCATCGTCATGGACTGTTTCCAGTTCGACTCCGTCGGCATGGGCGGGTCCGTTGCCCTGGATGAAATAGCCGTAGGCCCTGTTCATGGGCGCGATGTGAATCCGGGTGTCGTCGGGGTAGACCACGGAGCAGATGATGCGCGGTTTGGGCTTATCATACAGTTCGCCCTGCTCATTCAGTTCCCGGACAGTCTCGTCGGGCACCCGC
>JAPOOT010000365.1 GCA_026713285.1 Gemmatimonadota bacterium
AAGCGAGATGGTGCGGGAGAACTTGCCCTCCAGCGTGCGGTCGTGGCTCACGAACACCAACGTTGCGCCGGCACGCTCGCATTCGTGGAAGAGCAGATCGAGGAAGGCCTCGCGGCGGTCGAAGTCCAGGGAGGAGGTCGGTTCATCGGCGACGATGAGCTCCGGGGCCCCGATGAGCGCACGGCAGGCCGCAACCCTTTGCTGCTGTCCCACCGAAAGTTCGGTCACCCGGTTATCCAGCAGGTTTCCGATCTGGAGGTGTTCGGCAAGCAGCGCGGCGGTCTCCTTCACACCCTTGCCGTCCAGCCGGGCCCGGCGCCCCGCGTGCATGCGAACAGGAAGGGCGATATTGTCGAGCACCGACAGGTAGGGGATGAGGTTGAACATCTGGAAGACATAGCCGATGTGCTCCGCCCGGAAGGCGTCCCGCCGAGCTCCTGACAGTGAGGCGAGGTCCTCGCCCAGCACCCTGATCTCGCCCTCAGTCGCTTCCAGGACCCCCGCCAGCACACCGAGCAGGGTCGTCTTGCCGCTGCCACTGGGGCCGAACAGGAACGCGCGCGTCCCCCGCTCGAGGGACAACTCGGGGATGTCCAACACCCAGGGGCCGCCTCCGTAGCGAAAGCGCAGGCATCGGACGTCGACTGTGAAACTCATCTATAGCTAATCCCTCGAAGCGTAGATCCACGAAAAACGGCGAGTACTCGGCTCAGCGAGTGCGCGCGCTCAATTCACACAACTGTCCGTATCGCGGATCACGTCGGTGTCTGCATCGTGGATCACGCAGGTGTCCGCATCGCGGATCAGTACTCGTACGGATAGACCCGCTGGCCTGTGATGGTGAAGCCGACGGGGCCGTATACGCTCTTGGTCATCTCGATCTTGAGTACGCCCTCGACCCACACCGGGTTCCACCCGTCCAGAAACGCCCATTTGCCCTTCACCATCTCGATGTAGACGAGCTGGTTGGGCGGGGGAGGGGGCGTGTGGATGCAGGCGCCGACATAGGGAACGAGGAGGAATTCCTTCGCCGAGGACGCCCAGTCTTCAAGCGTTACCGTAAATCCGGGGACCTTTACGAATTTGCCATCGAGCGCCGCCAACTCCGCGCTCGGCTTGCCGGTACGGTAGTTGAGGCTGGCCAGGACGCGCCAGCCTACTGAGATAGGTTTGTTGGCTGATTCGTCCGGTTGTGCGTCGACCGGGGGCTCCGGGACGGCCTCCGAGAGGTCGACCGAAACGCTAAGTGTAATCACGAGCAGCGTGGCGGCGATGGCGAAGAGAAATTTCGGGCTGGCGTCGATCATCGGAAAACTCCGGCTGTGAAGTTCACAATGCTATAGATATAGGTAAACGAGGTCTCTTTGGCAATAGAAAGTGATTACCCCGCTGTTATTTGATTCAATAGACCCCAGACCCTAAAAGGCTTTTGTTGCCTACCCGGGCCTGACCCGCTTGCGACAGGAGATACGGTGGCCGAAGCTCCGGGGAATCGCGTTAACTGCTTAAAAGGAATAAGTTTACACAGACATCTAGAAACTGTACTTTTCAGGGTGAACCGATTGCGGAACAGGTTGGATAAATCAGTGCGTGCCGGACTTCATGGACTTTTCGGATCATGAAAAAACGAATCTGTCATTTCCTTCTGATCCTTCTCCTGGCATCGTCGAATCCCGGTTGCGATCAATCGACATCAAGCGTCATCAGTGACCTGCAGTTGCGCCTGGCTGCTCAGACTCCGATCCGGCACCACGTCCGATCGGTCGTGGTGGTCATGTCGGACGTATCCGTTCGTTCCACGGCAAACAGCGAGTTCGGAACTCCCGGCACCTTGACCCATACCGTCGACCTGCTCGAACTGGGCGGAAGCGATACGCGGGTCCTGGAAGTGTTCTCCCTGGTCGAGGGTAGATACGACGCCGCACGCCTGAACATCCAAGAAGTCACGGTGACCTTGTTGAATGGCGTGCAGTTCAATGAGGTGTATCCGGATCCGCAGGGCAGGGAGATGATCGCCGAAGCAAACACCCCGGTGGTCGTCGAGCGCGGCAGGAAGGCGGACGTGGTAATCGATTTCGACCTGATACGTTCGATCGCATTCGAGGGCGATCCCCAACGGGTCCACGACATTACCGGGATGAGGTTCTCGCCGGCAGGCCGCCTGGTCGACCTGGCGAGCTCCGGTCAGGTTTCAGGCAGCGTCAAGCACGACAACACCACGCCGGCGGTCCTCCGTGACGACGTACCGCTGAGCGGCTACCCCGTAACCCTGTTTCAACCCGGCAGGACGGATTCGGTGACGGTCTATTCTGACGAAGACGGCCAGTACTCGGCCTACTTCATGCCCGCCGGGTCCTACGCCCTGTACGGCCCACCCACGGAGGACACCGAGGCCTTCTCCGCGGAAAACGTCGTGGTGACTACCGCCAGTACGACGCGCCAGGACGTCATCGCCCGGAAGCGCTGATGGGTAGTGTAAGGAGATGTGGAATAAACGCGCCGCGGTGTTTTAGTTGGCCCGGAAGGCAACGGTTGTACCGGGAAATGAGGCTTGACGGTCAGACGGGCGGCCTGCAAATTGATTTCCTGTTTTTCGATCAGACATGCCGGCCTTTATACGAGATATACTGATACTGCAGTGCCATGGCTCGCAGCCGTGTGGGAAGGGGAATTCGATGGCGTTTTGCATGTACCTGTCCATCACCGGCGAGGGCAAAATCGCCATTTACGAAATGGATCCGGAAAGCGGCGGGTTGACCCACAAGGAAGATGTCGCCGCGGGAGCCGGCGTGATGCCCCAGGTCGTGGATTCCGACCTTGAACACCTGTATGCCGGACTGCGTGGCGCGCCGTCTGTGCAGACGTATAGCCTGGATCGAAATACGGGTAGCATATCGCTGCAGGGCACCACGCCCTTCGACTGGGACACGACGTATATGGCCCTGGACAACACCGGGCGTTTTCTCCTGTCCGCTTCCTATGGACGGGCCGTGGCGGGCGTTCACGCCATCGGGGACGACGGCATGGTCCTGGCGCCGCCCGTAGACCGGCGGGAGACGGCCCGATGCGCCCATTACATTCAGACCGACGCTTCGAACCGTTTCGCCTTCGTGCCCCACGTGGCCGAGTCGAACATGATCTGCCAGTTCCGGTTCGACGAAAACACGGGCAGGCTGACGCCAAACGATCCGCCCAGGGTCGCCCAGCCCCCGGATACGGGTCCGCGTCACTACTGTCACCATCCCACGCTGAACGTGCTCTACGCCGACAATGAACAGGGAAGCAGCATGACGGCCTATCGGTTCGATCCGGACCGCGGTACGCTGGAGGCGCTGCAGACGGTATCGACGTTGCCGTCGGATTTTAATGGTGAAAACACCTGTTCGCAGATCCATATCCATCCTTCTGGCCGGTTCGTTTACGCGAGCAACCGGGGTCACGACAGCATCGCCTGGTTCGCGATCGACCCGGTCTCCGGACTGCTGGCCGCCATTGGACAGGCGCCGACCGAAAAGATGCCGCGGGCCTTCAACCTGGATCCGCGCGGCCGGTTCCTCTACGCCGCGGGCCAGGAGTCGGGCCGACTAGCCGCTTACAGGATTGATCAGGATACGGGCGCGCTTTCGCCGATCGGCGTGTACGACGTGGGACCGTCACCTGCCTGGGTGATGATCGTGGACATGGACGGATGAGGCCGTAGTTGGCGGCCCGTCTGGTCCGCCTGTGCCGACCGTTTCGGGCGCATCGGGTGCTTTGGACGGCCCGCCTGGTCCGGACGCCACGCCGATGTTTCGACACGGGTTTCTCGCGTCCCATCGCGGTTCAAACATGCAGGCGCTTGTCGACACCTGTGCCAACGGGAGAAAGCCATGGCTACCACATTTGACCTCATCGTAACCGATGGCCTGGTGGTCAACCAGGAAGGCGTAACAGCCGCCACGATCGCCGTGCGGGACGGCCGCATCGCCGGCGTACTCGAGCCCGACGCCCGGCCCGACTCCGCCCGGCAGATTTCGGCGAAGGGATTGCACGTCCTGCCGGGCCTGATCGACCCCCACGTCCATCTCCGGTCGCCCGGCCACGAAGAGCGGGAGGACCCCGTCTCCGGCACGAGCGCCGCGGCCGCCGGCGGCATCACGACCCTGCTGGAAATGCCCATCTCGCCGGTTGCCGCCAGTTCCGCCGAGGGCGTACGCAAACGGGGCGAGGCCATCGGCGAACAGTCTTTGATCGATTTCGGTCTCTACGGCGCCGCCGGACATCAGAACGTGGACCTCATCGCCGAGGTGGCCGACGCGGGCGCCGTGGCATTCAAGACCTTCCTGACTGCGCCGCCGACCCACCGCGAGGGCGAGTTCTTCGGCCTCTGGTGCCTGGATTACTCGCTGCTTCGGGACGTGATGGCAGCCACGGCCGCCACGGGCCTGCGCCACAGCTTCCACTGCGAGAACTGGCCCATGATCGAGACGCTCATCGCCCGGCTGTCCGCGGAGGGCCGCAACGACGGCCTGGCCCACGCCGAAAGCCGGCCGTCCATCGTGGAAGACACGTCGGTCGCAATCATGATGAGCCTGGCCGCCGAGGCCGGCGGTCCGGTGGAGGTCGTACACCTTTCAAGTCCGCGCGCCGCACAAATGGTGAAGGAGGCCAAGGCCAGGGGGCTCGACGTCATCGCCGAGACCTGTCCCCAATACCTCTTCCTGACCGACCAGGTCTTGTCCGTGCACCGCGGTTTCGCCAAGTGCAATCCCGCCCTGCGTCCCGCCGAAGAGGTCGAAGCGCTCTGGTCCTACCTGCATGACGGTACCCTGGAATTCGTCGGCAGCGACCATTCGCCCTTCCGGCCCGAGGAGAAGGAAGGCGACGACATCTTCGCCATTCCGCCCGGACTGCCCGGGCTCGAATCCATGGCGCCTCTGATGCTGACCGCGGTCAACGACGGCCGCCTTTCCATTACCGACCTCGTCAGGCTGATGTCAACCCGCCAGGCCGAGATTTTCAGGCTCCCCGGGAAAGGGCGCATCTCGATCGGTAACGACGCCGATCTCACCTTCGTGGACATGGACGCGCGGTGGACCTTTGACCGGAACACCTGCTTCACCAAGGCAAGGGACGTCATGCGCATCGTGCATGGCATGCCCATGAAGGGCCGCATCCAGCGTACCATGGTGCGTGGCGAGACGGTATACGAGGACGGCAAAATCACGGGACGGCCGGGCCATGGCCGCTGGCTGAAACCCGGTTGATTGGGAGAACCGGATCAGGGCATCAGGGAGAAAGGCATTAAAGAGAAAGGCATCAGGAATCAGAGAATCCATTGGATCAGGAATGTTGCACCAGTGAATCTGAATTCAGGGATGCGCGAATCAGGAATCATGTTCAAGGAACCAGCTACATAACTTCAGTCGCAAGCTTTGATACCCGAAAGGAAGTCGCATGGCAGACCAAGACCCTAAGGGCGTGTATACCATCGCGCCGACCCCGTTCGAAGAGGACGGCAGCCTGGACAAGGGCAGCCTGTCGACGCTGACCGATTTCCTGATCGATCTGGGTATCGACGGTATTACCATACTTGGCGTCATGGGTGAGACCAGCAAGCTGGTGGAATCCGAACGGGACCAGGTGATCGCCGGCGTGGTCGAGGCGGCGGATGGCCGCATCCCCATCTGCGTGGGAACCAGCCACACGGGAACGGACGGTTGCGTCGCGCTCAGCAGGCGGGCGGAGGAACTGGGCGCTTCCTCGCTCATGGTGGCGCCGTCCAAGCTGGCCAAGGGTACGGACGAGGCATTGCTCGCCCACTACCTCAAGGTGGCGGATGCGGTGTCGCTGCCGATCGTGGTGCAGGATCACCCCACCAGCAGCGGGGTCCTGATGAGCATCGACTTCATCGGGGCTATCGCCGACCGCTCCTCGCAGTGCCGTTTTCTGAAATTGGAGGAAGAACCGTCGCCGAGGAAGGCAAGCCAGGTGCTCGCGGCCAATCCGAACGTGGAGATCTTCGGCGGCCTGGGCGGCGTCATGCTCCTCGAGGAATTGCGCCACGGATGCATGGGCACCATGACCGG
>JAPOOT010000003.1 GCA_026713285.1 Gemmatimonadota bacterium
GATGGCCGGGCAAGAGACCGTGTCGCCTTTCCTGCGAAACGTGCCGCGGGCAGTAAACGGGTTTGTCCAGGTGCCCGATCTTCCGGGTCTCGGCATGGAAGTCGACCTGGACGCGGTCATGGATAGCACATCGGAATTGATCGAAGCATGATCGAAGCATGATCCGAAGCACGGTCAGGGATTAAGGAATACCATGCAGATCCGGGACGTAAAATGCTACGTGATGGAGGATGAGCCGGAAACGCGCCGGGAGAGCAGCGCGGACCGGGGCAGCATGGCGCCTGTGCCACCGGGCATCTCCGGGCTGTTTACCCACGACCAGGGATTCGGCGCGGGTGCGCCCGACGGATACGCCTTCACCGGCGACAGTCCAGAAACCAAATATCGCCTGGTGATCCGGCTCGTGACGGACGGCGACCTGGACGCCTACGCGGATCATGGCACTGGATTCGATCCCCGGGAACTGGAATGGCAGGGCAAAGCGTTCCTTGCCCGGTACGCCCACATGCTCATCGGCGTGGACGCCTTCGACCGGGAGTACGTCTGGCAGCAATTCTGGATGGCCCAACGCTTCATGTACACGGGGAGGGGGTTGCTCGATACGGTCGACCGCATGCTGTGGGACCTGGCCAGCCGGAGCGCGAGGCTCCCCATCTACAAACTCCTCGGCGCATGCCGCGAAAGCGTGCCCGCCTACTGCAACGTGGGCGGCCGTACCATCGACGACCTGGTTGAAAATGCGATGACGCGCGTGAACGAGGAAGGATTCATCGGCTGCAAGGATCATTCCTACCGGGGCGTGAAGGCCAACGGTGAGATGGCCGTGAAACTGCGGGAAGCGCTGGGCGACGACATCATGCTCTTTCATGATCCCGTCGAATCGTACACCTACGAGGAGGCCGTGAAGATCGGGCGCATCATGGAAAGGTGCCAGTACGGGTGGATCGAAGAACCATTGCAGGACTACGACATCCTGGGACTTCAGAAGCTGTGCGCGACCCTCGACCTCCCGGTCCTGACCCTGGAGTGGATCGGGGCCATCGGGGGACAGCCCTACAACACGGCGCCGTACCTGGCGCTGCAGGCCGCCGATATCGTCCGCCAGCGGGGTATCGGCATCACGGGGCAGGTCAAGCAGGCCCAGCTGGCAGAGAGTTTCGGCGTAGAGGTGCATGGCGGGGATCCCCACGTCATCCTGGCCATCGGGAACGATCCCGTCTTCGAGGCCTTCATGGGATTGCAGCCGCGCCCCCCTGCAGCGGGGCTCGACTGCCGCGGTACCCTCGTCGTGGAAAACGGCGCCATGTCCATCGCCTGGAGCGACCGCCCCGCGCCCGAACCGGACTGGGACGAGATGGCGCGCGACGCGGTTAGCGTTAATTGACCCGGATTGCCAACCGGATTACCAATATGTGGAGAGAACATGACTGAGAAAATACATTGGGGCATACTTGGAACGGGCGCCATTGCCCACAAGTTCGCGGAAGCCATGGAATTTGTGCCGGATGCGGAGGTGGTGGCGGTGGGGTCGCGGGCGCGTGAAACGGCGGACGCTTTCGGCGACGAGTTCGCGATACCCGGGAGGCACGATTCCTACCAGGCCCTGGCGGAAGCCCCGGATGTCGACGCGATCTACGTGGCCTCCCCGCATCCCATGCACCACGATCACACGCTGCTGTGCC
>JAPOOT010000002.1 GCA_026713285.1 Gemmatimonadota bacterium
CGGCGTCGAGAACGTGCGCATGGGCATGCGCGAGAGCTTCTCCAACACCATCAGCCAGACCGATCTGATCGTCGGTACCAAGGGCGGCACGATTCAGCTGCTATTGTATTCGGTCTTCGGCTTGGGATCACCGACGGAGAACGTTTCGTGGGAGGCCTACAGGAAGTGGGCGGAGCATCCCGCGGTCGCCTGGACCATCCCATACAGTCTTGGGGACAGTCACAGAGGATTCCGGGTCATTGGCACGAACCAGGACTTCCATAGTCACTACCGTTACCGCGGAGGTCAGCAAATCGCGCTGGCGGAGGGAAGGGCGAACGTGGATCTGTTCGATTTGACCCTGGGCGCGGACGTGGCAGCCGAGTTGAATTACGCCTTGGGCGACGAGATTGCGGTGACGCACGGGCTCGGCGAAGTGGGTTTCCTGAACCACGACCACATGCCCTTTACGGTCGTGGGCGTCCTCGCCAAGACATTCACTCCCGTTGACCGAGCGATCTACGTGACCCTTGAGGGCATGGAGGCCATCCATTGGGAGGGCGGTGCCCCTCCGGCGTCGGACGACGAACACGTCCACGAAGAGGCGGATGCGGCCACCGCGGAAGACGAACACGTCCACGATGAGGCGGATGCGGCCACCGCGGACGACGAACACGTCCACGATGAGGCGGATGCGGCCACCGCGGAAGACGAACACGTCCACGATGAGGCGGATGCGGCCACCGCGGAAGACGAACACGTCCACGATGAGGCGGATGCGGCCACCGCGGACGATGGGCACGACGAGGCGGTGGATTTATCGATCGAGGATGTCGAAGTCAGGCAGGTGACGTCGTTCTTCGTGGGCATGACCAGCCGCCGGGACGTGCTACAACTGCAGCGCCAGATCAACGACTTCGAGAACGAGCCCATGATGGCCGTGATCCCCGGAGTCGCCCTGAACGAGATGTGGCAGGGCCTGGGTTACGCCGAGACCGGCCTCCGGCTGGTGACCATCTTCGTCGTGCTCGTAGGGTTACTGGGCATGCTGGTCTCACTCTACACGTCGCTTAACGAGCGCCGCCGGGAAATGGCGATCCTGCGCGCCGTCGGGGCCGGACCCAACCGGATCGTCTCACTGCTGGTGCTCGAGTCGGTGTGCCTGTCCGCGGCGGGAGCCATCGGCGGACTCGCCCTGGTTTACGTGTTGCTCTCAGCCGGACAGTCGTTTGTCGAGGCGCAAGTCGGGCTCTACATTCCGATCCGGCCCCCCGGCTCAATCGAATTCCTCTACCTGGCCGCCGTGGTGACTGCCGGGTTCGTGATGGGCTTCGTGCCCGCACTCAAGGCCTACCGCACGGCGCTCCATGACGGACTGTCGGTACGGGTGTAATGGGGTCTTCGCTCGACTTCCTCCGAGCAACGGGATCTAGGGGCTCCTGGCCAGGCTCCGACCGAACCACGGATTCTTGACGTCCGTGTAAGCTTATTCCTTTTAAGCAGTTACCTCAGGATCCTCCGGTGCAGGGTCTCGAGATCCCGGGTAGCAGGCGGCCAGCACCTTGAATTGACCTGAAGCGCAACCTGCCCACCGCCGATTCAATACAAACCCCCAACTTTTCATTTTATCTGTTGACATTCGCAATATTAACTCTATAATTAAGAGTAATCGTTACAATATAGTTCTCACTAATAAGGAGAATATCATGACAGACATAGAAAAACTAAGGGAGGATGTGGCTTACGTCCGGGCTGCGGCAAAGCGGTCGGACACGGACATTGTGCCGTGTCGTTCCATTTACTTGCTTTGGGCCGTGATTGGGCTGTGCGGATTTACCCTGATGGACTTTGCCCCGGAGCCGTGGTGGACAAACACATACTGGTTCATCTTTGCTCCGGTCGGTATGGTCCTGTCCTACTGGTTCGCTAAGCGGGAGGTCCTTCAACTCGGTCAGGGCGACCGTCGGATGGGTATTCGGGCAATGTATCACTGGATAGCGTTTATTGTTGCCGGATTGCTCGGAGGGTTGCTGGTCGCAGGGGGGCATCTGAGCGGTCCCGGACTCGGGTCGCTTTGGGTCCTGCTGCTTGCCCTGTCCTATTTCCAGGCGGGGCTGCACTTTGATCGCAGGCTGATTCCGGTTGGAATCATGATTGGCATTGGGTTTGCAGTTACTATTTATGTGCCGGTCTATGGGTGGACCGCTGTGGGGATCTTCTTGGCGGCGGGTCTGACCGTACAGGCGTTTTTGGGTATAAGGAGTCAGGATGCCGCCCACTGATCCTGATATAGCAATCCTGGATGAACTGGAAGAATTATCGGGTCTCCTTGAACATCGTGTGCGTCTCGCCATCTGCGTCCTGCTCTCGAAGCACGAAATGATGTCCTTCAGCAGACTGAAACTGGTGCTTGAGGAAAAGGACGGCAGCATAGGAACGCACCTTCGTAAACTCGAGGACGCCGGTTACCTGTCGATCGAGAAGACGTTCCGTGACCGACGCCCCGTGACCTGGTACCAGCTCACCGAAGAGGGCAGGCGTCGCCTCAAACTTCATGTGTCCAACCTGATGCGACTGATCGACCGGGCAGGGTAGTCTTTGGCATCCCGTCGCCAGATGTCCCCAGCAAGACAGCGAAACACGTGTCGACGATTCAAAGTCATATTTATTGGCCCGGACGGTCCGCGCAGTCCGGTGAATTACGTTGACACCCGCCGATCCGTGAGCCTATATTGCCTGCCTGCCAGGGTGGGGTGTCTGAGTGGCCGAAAGAGACGGTCTTGAAAACCGTTGTACCTTTGCGGGTACCGTGGGTTCGAATCCCACCCCCACCGTCCAACGGCTCTGGAAATCATTCCGGAGAGGTGCGAGAGTGGCTGAATCGGATCGACTGCTAATCGATTGTGGGTCAAAAAACCTACCGAGGGTTCGAATCCCTCC
>JAPOOT010000001.1 GCA_026713285.1 Gemmatimonadota bacterium
CGATAGCGAGTGCGGCGGTATCAGGTTCAAGCGTGACGATCAGACCCGTATCTCCGGGAAGTGTAGATGTGACGGTTACGGCGACAGATCCGGATGAATTAAACGTCAACCAGATCTTCCGTGTTCATGTGGCGGAAGCTGCGACACCTCCAACCGGACCCCTTACTCCTCTAACCGGACCCTATACACCGCTCGAATGGATTCGCGTATCGTCTGGCAGAATAGAGATACATGGATTCTCCGTCGGTTTCATCGACTGCATTCCACTCGATGCCACCGTAAACGACATCAGGTACAAAGTGCACCAATCACACTGGCAGTGGAGGGAAAACGCATCCAGTCCCTGGACCGAAATCACGGGCACGAAAAAAACCGGCACCCTATGCAGCTATACCCCCAAATGGTCGGGAGAATTCAGACTGGTCATGGAAATGTCGATCGACGGAATCCGAGGCAGGTACTCCAGCTCGAATACGATAACCGCAACATGCATTCCAACATTGGACGAATGTCACTACTCCTGACCGCAAGGCCGAGTTAGTTTTCGATTGTAGACTGCCGACGAAGATTAAGTAACATTACAGGCAGAACCTGATCACATCTCCTTCGTACCCACCACCGTATCCGAAAACACGACGTGCCCCCACATCTCGGGGACGTGCATGTTGATTACCCCTTGCGGTGACCACACCCAGTTGTCGCAGGGCACGCCCTCTTTGCGCAGGTAGCCGTCCTTGTAGCGTTCGTATTCCCATTCGACACGCGAGAAGTTTACCCGCCAGGAATCCCCGGCTCTCGGTGGGCAGTCGACTCCGGCGTATTCGGCCATGCTGGTCCAGGGGAAGGCGATTTCGGTGGACCAGCCGCGGTCCACGTCGTGGGAGCAGTTGACGGTGCCATCGATGTGGACGGCGTGTTGTACGCCCACGAAGTCCCAGTCGTGATCCGCCTGTCCGCCCTTGCTGTAGGGTTTCGGCAGGTACAGGTCCCAGGCGGCATTCAGGGGGTTGATTTCGAATTCCATGTAGTGGTTGGTGTCGGAGTCGGGATCGATGAAGACCTCGAAGTCGTTGTCGTTGCAGATGACGGAATCCCGCTTGGTCAGCGTGCCCCAAACGTCCGGCTCCTCCATGTCCGCCGCCACGTAGAAGTATTCGTCGTCCCACAACATCATGGCGCGCGTGCCGAACCGGGGAATGGGCTTGAGATCCCCCTCTATGTCGACGAAGAGGTCGGTGCGCGGCGCGCGGATCCAGGACGGATCGCTCAACTTTCCGTCGATCGCGATGGGTCCGCAGGCCCGGTAACAGGTGTAGGTCTTGGGGACGATGTCCGGGGAAGGGGTGTCAGCCATGTGGTCTCTTTCTCTCTGATATGAAGGGGAAGTTTGAGTTTCGAACCATTCGACAAGCAGATCGCAGAATCAGTTCTGCTCTTACGCTCGGTTCCGCACTTACGCTTAGTTCCGCTCTTATGCTCAATTCCGCAATCCCGACTGCGATTCGAAACCCAGCAATCGTTTCAAGGTCGGCGTCGCCCGCTCGACGACCTCGGGGCTCGCCAGCCTGAACTGATCCTGTTGCGGCTTCATGAACGAGCGGCAGAAAAACCCCAGCAGGATCATCCGTTCCTGCTCGGTGTGATTGGCGCCGCTGCTGTGCCAGGTCGCGCCGTGGATGATGACGATGTCGCCCTTGCGGGCATCGAGCTGGATGACGTCGCCGTACTCCTTTTCCGGTTCGGGCGGGGTGCCGCGCTTGTAGCTGCCCGGGACGATCTGCGTGGCCCCGTTCTCGGGAGTGAAGTCGTCGAGCACGAATATCGTGTTGGAGCAGAAGGCGAAGGGCGGCGCGGGCTGCGGAAATCGTCCCAGCGGAAAGTC